>MNZY01000055.1 GCA_001873845.1 Candidatus Altarchaeum sp. CG2_30_32_3053
CTATGTAGTATGGAAACCTTTTTCACCATCATTGTTCACAGGGGAATAAAAAAGTTTAAATCGTACTATGTAGTATGGAAACTATATTATCTTTTGAAAAAATGAAAATAATACTCCAGTTTAAATCGTACTATGTAGTATGGAAACTTTGGGATAGTTGACCCCCCAGACGCAGAAAAAAAGGGTTTAAATCGTACTATGTAGTATGGAAACTCAAACATAGCAAGCAAAAACATTCGCAAATAAAGAGGTTTAAATCGTACTATGTAGTATGGAAACTATTACATCAGAAAAAGAAAAAATTGACCTTGTGAGTTTAAATCGTACTATGTAGTATGGAAACTGGATGGGCCAGGAAAATATTTTGAGGCAAAAGGTGAGTTTAAATCGTACTATGTAGTATGGAAACAAGAGGTCGTAGCGGAGTTGTGGGTTTTCTTTTCCTATGTTTAAATCGTACTATGTAGTATGGAAACTCATATGTATCTCCTATTTTCGTTTTTCTCTTGCATGTTTAAATCGTACTATGTAGTATGGAAACACATATGAGGTTACGACTGCGAACGACGGGCGATATCATCAGGTTTAAATCGTACTATGTAGTATGGAAACTGGTATTTCTACACACACGAGAATTTTCGTGTAGCTAGTTTAAATCGTACTATGTAGTATGGAAACCTTTTTTTTTCAAAAAAAAAGATAACCAAAAAAAAGGTTTAAATCGTACTATGTAGTATGGAAACTCCCTATAGCGGTAGGGATAGGCACAGCACTCGCACGCGTTTAAATCGTACTATGTAGTATGGAAACTCCTGTGTGGCCACATTCTTGGCTTCCGCCATTCTGGTTTAAATCGTACTATGTAGTATGGAAACTATGTTACCACGGAAAAAGAAAAAATTGATGTCGTTAGTTTAAATCGTACTATGTAGTATGGAAACTCAAAAGGTTTCTATCAAACAGAAGCTCAAAAAGCGTTTAAATCGTACTATGTAGTATGGAAACCCTTCAAGGGAACCCCAAATGCCAGATATCAGCCGTGTTTAAATCGTACTATGTAGTATGGAAACCGTTCGAGCTTCGCTCTTTGTAACTGCCTGACACCGAGTTTAAATCGTACTATGTAGTATGGAAACTCAATATTCCGATCACCTCCCCGATTCTATATCTTCTGTTTAAATCGTACTATGTAGTATGGAAACGATTACTCCAATGTTTGAATATTCCATCGGTTCTTGAGTTTAAATCGTACTATGTAGTATGGAAACAAAAAATGAAAATATCCGCCCGCAATCATTCTGGGAGTTTAAATCGTACTATGTAGTATGGAAACACGATAGTCAAAAAATTCCTGTCTTTTCTTTGATTTGTTCAAATCACACCATTTTAAATATCCCTAAAAGTTATACAGCAATACAAAAATAATAAAATTTATCACACATTTCAACACCGCTTAACAACAATTTAACAAATTTCAACACCGCTTAACGCACCACAAAACAAATTTAAATCACATTGTGATTGGTTTTATATAAAAACACATCTTTTTTTAAGAGACAAAATCTACAAAATTAAAATTTAATTAATAATAAAAACATAATTATTATCCCAATTGTTTATATTGGTTTGTTCATTCCCAGTATAGACAAAATGTAGGGCAGGGTTTTTCCTGTTAGGTTGCTATTCATTCCCTAACAGGTTTTCCCTGTTTGTTGTTTCTTTTGTTGTTTATAGTTCATACTTCTTAAATTTCATACTTCTTAAAAAGCAACCAGACACAAAACAAGTCCGCACAATCCTCCACTTATGCCACAGACAAAATTTGTCTCCTGTTTTCCGAAAATTTTTCCTCTTTCAAGTGTTGCTCCTATAAAACTGTCAACAAAATTTCCGAAATTTCCTGCGATTACAACAGCAACAAATATATATAAATCAGCAATTCCAATAATTACCGCAATCGCAGCAACAAGCGCTGTTGTTCCCAGTCCTGCAAAAGTTCCCAAAAAACTTATTCCGCCGTCTGTTCCTTTTTCTACCCTTTTTAAGGTTGTTATCATAAATGGCTTTGATTTACTTAAAACACCGATTTCAGAAGATGCTGTATCCGCTGCCAGTGCAGCAACAGCAGAAATATAACCACATAACAAAGCCATATTTTGCCCGGGAAGCACCGCGTAAATCAAAGCAAATATTAACGGCGGAAGCCCGTTTCCCATTACATTTGAAATACCTCTTCCTTCTTCCTTTTCAGCTGTCTTTTCTTTAACTTTTTTATTCCATTTGTATGCAGTAAAAATTGCACCAATAATTACAAAAGTAAAAAAGATTACAAAAAATTTTACATCCATACATATCAGAATGCCCATAGAAACAACAACCCCGCTTGTCATTCCCCAGGCATCTACAACCTTTACTTTATATGCCATCATTCCCAAAGCAGCGGAAATTATTAATGCAATTATAAAAATTTCTAATGTAATGTAAATCATATTAAATTTCTTAAATTTCTTAATAAATTTATTTTGTTTTATGTAATTTTTATTTAGGTTATAATTTATGTTATAATTTATGTTATACTTTTAATTAAGTCGTATATTAATTGTTATTGGTTGTGAATATTAAAGATGGATTTGAATATTTTTAACAGAAGGGAACAGTATAAAAAAGAGATTCAGTTCCTTGAAAAAATTTATGCTGATTACGACATAAAACTAAAGAGTAGGAAAATACATGGAGGTATAAGAAAAACATACCCGGTGCTTGAATTTGAAGGTGAAGGTATTGGGAAATTTAACGAAATTGCAGAAAAAATAAAAAATGCCAAATGTGGAAATCTCTTAACAGATATAGGTTATGCTTTTATTTTTCCAGTAAGAGGCGCCCATCTGAAAAGAAATTTTTTACCTGATAATGCAACTTACACAACAGCAATAATTTCACCCTTCCCAGATAATCTCCGTTATAAAGTAGTTAAGCTCAATAAAAATTTAAATGTCAAAAACGGGGACTATATTTTTATAAAAAGGGGCTTTGTCCAAAGTTATCCTTATCATCCGACACATAATGGCTTTTTTGAAAATGTCTTGTATATTGAAGAGGTGGACAATGTTGATAAAGTCAAAGCTTATAAAATTTCACAAAATTTATCAGGTGATTTCAAAGACAAAATACACGCAATACTCCCGCAACAGGCAGAAAAAAAAGAAGCAGAGAAGGTTGCAGCATGCCTTTTAAGTGCAAATACAGGAATGGGGCTGTTTTCTATTGTTAATGACAAATATGTAGAAAAGGAAATTTCAAAAATATATACTGCTCTACAGAATTCATTGCCTGAAATTTTCAGGAACGAGGAAATTTCTTTAAATTTTGGCTCCGGACATTTTAAGAAAAATTCAATCCGTATCATAGTGAAAGGAACATCTCTTTTTGAAAACAGGAATTTTGAAGAAAATCCCCAGCAATCTCTGTGGTTTGAAAATGCGTCAAACAATCAGACAATTGCCTCTCCGCGAATATTGGGAAAAATTAAAGACCCTTTATCTTTATACAGAAATGCAAATCTTATAAATATATTTGAATTTTCCCAGCAAGGATTTTCAGAGGGAGCAGAAGAACAAATCTATGATGAAGAAATCCAGTTTTGGTTAATGTCACAAAGAAATTTATATTCTTATGCGTTTGATAATCTTTATGTGGATAAATTTTTTAAAAAAATTTTTGCAAATGTCATTCAGGAAAATTTAAATTTATATCTTCCGGAAAACACACTGAATCTCGCGGTAGAAAGCACTGTTATAAAGGAAAGTTTGCACAGGGGATTTGAAAGTTTCTGCAGAAAAGGCGATGCTGATACCGTAGAAAATGCAGAAAAATTTATACACGAATGCCTTACGGACATGAGTGGGTTTTCTTGTGAAAGAGGAAAGGATTTTATAAAGGATTTGGAAAAAAGGAAAAAAAAAGGAAAAAAATCCGGAGAAATAAAGCAGATTTATGATTTAATTACAACATTGTTTAATGTAACAGGGCGGGTTCAGTATGACAAACTGGTGAATGCGGTCAAAATGGATATAAAATGTGATGAGCAGGCGGTTAAATGTACAATTAATTTCATCAACAGAACACATCCATCAATAAAAATAAAATTTATGGATGGAATCAGGGTTGTAGAATTTAGATAAAAACGAACACTCTGTGAGAACAATACAAAAATTTAATTTTTCTAAACCATAAAACAGAGACAGCAATTGTTTTTTCTATTTGAAACTTTAAAACATGTTATTAACAACACGCACGATGATGGCTTTTTTTAGAGCAATTATATAAAAACCCACTATTGTCACATTTACAATATTTGCACATTGGTTTTCTACACCTGTTACAATATCCTCTTTGGTCTTCTTTATCAATTACTGACTGACAGGTTGGACATCTCATAGATAATTTAATACCACAGTTAGGACAAAAGTTATCATTTGTACTACACGATTTTCCACGTTCCTGGCAGGATATTGCCATTTTTGAATTTAAATAATTTTTGGAAGATTCGTTGCTCCGCGAATAAGCAACAACATATATATAGTATTATCTCATATTTTACTCTACATGACAACTTTTTGTTCGTGAGTTGATCAATTTGTATACAATTTTGCAAAATTTATTAAAAATTAGTAAAACATTGAATTATTTGTTTTAGAAATAATTGGTTTTGTTGAAATGCGTGTCTAAAAAATAAAAAAGATACGCTTTTTTCTGTTTTTAAAGCAGATATTCTTCAATTTTTTATAGAACTAAATCTAACAGCAAATAATTGTTGAACATATGGTTCGTATAGAATAT
>MNZY01000215.1 GCA_001873845.1 Candidatus Altarchaeum sp. CG2_30_32_3053
CACTCTAAAAACAAAGGGTAAATTTTTTAAGTTTTCACGAGTAAGTCCTGTTAATTTTTAAATGGTCACATTTTTTCAATAAATTTTTGCAATTTTGAATACAAATTGATCAACTCACGAACAAAAAGTTGTCATCTAGAGTAAATAAATATTAAATTTTGCTATTGGATTGGTTCTAATATATAAGTTCCGCTAAAATTTATCCATATAAAATAAGACATTATAATCAGTATGAATGCAATTATTACTATTTTCAGTTCTTTATCTATCTTCTGCATTTTAAATTTTATTTTGTGAAAAAATTATGTTGCCAATTAATTATGTTGCCAAATAAATTAAAAAACAAATTATAAATTAAATTATAATCATTAAATATTTAAATTATTAAATTTCAAAATTAAAGCATGAAAATTTCTGTTAAGGTAATCCCAAATGCTAGGAAAGATGAAATAAAGCTGACCGGGAAAATGGCTGAAGACGGGATGATTATAAAGGTTCATGCCCTTCCTGAAAAGAACAAAGCAAATGAAAGAGTTATTGAAATTTTAGAGGCGTATTTTAAATGCAAAGCCAATATAATCAGCGGTGAAAAAAGCAGAAAAAAGATTGTTGAAATTTTATAAACAAAAAGTAATTACTATGAAGTTTAAATTTTAAAATAAAGATAAAGACAAAACCATAAAATAAAATAAGACCAGAATGCTCAAATTTTACATTCCGGACGGACATCTAGAAACAAAAACGATTGAATTGCTGACAAAGGCCGGCTTTGACATAAAAATTTCGGAAAGGAACTATAAACCAACAATTGATGATAAAGACATATTGTTAAAGCGGTTACGTCCTCAGGATTTTCCGTTTTTGCTTGCATTGGGAAAGGGAGATATAGGAATATGCGGACTTGATATATTGACAGAATTTAAGATAACATACCCTGATTTGGCAGATAATGTCGTTGAATTGCTGGATTTAAAAATGGGCTGGACAAAATTAGTGGTAGCGATATCCGAAGAAGTGACTCAGAATATTCTAACAATTGATGATTTTGCAGGTTATGCAAAAGAAAGAACCAAAAACAAAGAAGAGATTATTGTAGTAAGTGAATATCCAGCAATTGCGAATGATTACTTAAAAAAGCACAATATTAAAGCAATTGTCCGAAGGCCAGCAGGAAAAACAGAAGCATGGCTCATCCCTCCTGATAATGAGGGCGATATCATAATAGAAACAACAGAAACCGGAACAACGCTGAAAGCGAACAGATGCATAATTATAGATACTATCTTTGAATCAACTGCCCGTCTTGTTGCCAGTAGGGAATCCTTAAATTCATACAAGAAAGAAAAAATAATGGAAATTGTGGAACTGATTAACGGAGCGATAAATGCTGAAAACAAAGTTAATGCATATATGAATGTAACCAACCCGAAAAATTTAAAAAATGTAATGGGCATAATAAAAAATTACTCCTCAAATCCGACAATATCACAACTTGAGAATGGAGGTTATGATGTATTTATTATCATAAACACAAAAAATTTAAAAAATATTCTCCCGAAATTAAAAAAGGCAGGTGCAAGCGAAATTGCTGTAAGTGATGTCCGAATGTTATTGTAAAGTTATGTAAAGTTAATTATTTTTCGTTGTTTTCGCTATGCTACTGTGTGGGCATTATTCTGATTTTATTTTTTATTGAAATGTTTGCAAAAATTATTGCCAAAAGGACTGAAAACGAAAACAGGACAATAGCAACCTTAAAATTTGATAATGGCTTCAATCAGGAATTAAATGTCCAGCCGGGACAATGCTTGATGATATGGATTCCAGGAATTAATGAAAAACCGTTTTCTGTCTCAAAAATTTCAGATGATCACTGCGAGGTTACAATCGCAAAGGTTGGAAATTTTACTGAAAATTTAATAAACAAAGGAATTAATGACAATGTCGGAATCAGGGGGCCTTTTGGCAGGGGATTTAAAATCACCAAAGAAAAAGAAATTTTAATTGTTGCAGGAGGAGTGGGGCTGGCTCCGCTTGCCCAGCTCCCTGAAATGAATAAAGACAAAAATTTTACCTGTGCTGTTGGAGCAAAAACAAAAAAAGACTTATTCTTTATTGAACGGCTCAAAACCAACAAAAATACGAGTGTTTTTATTTCAACGGATGACGGAAGTGACGGCTTTAAGGGATTTGTAACTGGTCTGGCAGAAGATATTATAAAAGACAGGATATCTTCCACAAATCATAAATTTGATTTGATTATTGCATGCGGAAGAAAGGAAATGCTTAAAGAGGTATATAAAATTTCAAAAAAATACAATATCTGCTTACAAATTTCGGCAGATGCATTTATGAAATGTGGAATTGGCATCTGCGGAAGCTGCGCGGCTGGAAAATTTCTGGTTTGCAAGGACGGACCTGTTTTTATGAATGAAGATATAGACTATGTGATGAATTTTATGTAGTTCATGTGATGAATTTTATGTAGTTCATGTGATGAATTTTATGTAGTTCATGTGATGAATTTTATGTATTCCGTAAATTTTATGATTATAGGTTTATGAGATAATAAAAATGAATGTTGATAAAAATTTTCTTGTGTTTTCGGTTTCATTTGGGCTTATATTTTTCAGTTTTGCAGCAGCACAACAGTATCTCGCGGTTGAATTTAACAAGACCACAAATGCAGATATTGCCTTTACTTCTCTGCTTTTAATATATCTGTTTGCGGCAATATTTTCTCCATTGTCAGCATACATTGTTTCAAAATTTAACCCGAAAAAAGGAATGATAATGTCAGGAATAGTATATCTGCTTTTTTGCGGAATTCTTGTTACAAAAAACGAAACGGTAATTTACATTGTTTCCGCATTGCTTGGGATAGCATCATCAATTTTATGGACTTCCTGTGGAACTTACATACTTTCAATTACCGCTCAGAAATATTATGGGCGGGCGCTAGGAATATTTAACACAGTATTTTCGCTTATGTGTATTTTAGGTATGCTTACACTTGGAGTCCTTCTTTCATATTACGACTTTAAAATCTCATATCTGCTGATATTGATTCCTGGAATTGCTGGATTTTTCATGCTGTTTCTTATTAATGACTTAAAAATTTCAAAAACGATAGATTTTAAAGAAGGGCTTAAAAATTTTTTTAATCCGAAATTTCTGATATTCCTTCCCTTGTATGTTGCGCAGGGGTTTTTGTTTTCGCTTACAATAGGCATCATTCCGATTGAAATAAAGAGTATGTTTTCGGAAATTTTTATCGGAATTTTTGGAATGCTGTTTTATTTAATTCCTTTGTTTTCTGCTTATAGGGTTGGAAAAATTTCTGACCGTATCGGAAGGCCTGCTTTGTTCGTCACATTTTACATCCTAATAGGAACAGCAATGCTTATACTGCTCAATAAAGAGAACTTTATTATCGGCATAAGTGTTTTTGCGGTTGCCTTTTCATTCACAAAGGTTCTGCTGATTGCTTATGTCGGGGACTTATGCAAAGGTAAAAATTTAGAATCAGGAAATGCCTTGTTTAATACTGCTTTGAATTTAGGGGTCGTGTTTGGATTTTTGACACTTATGCTGATTGAAAATAACAATATGGACAACAATTTGATTTACATAATTTCATTTTTCATTACAATTCTCTCATTATTGGGATTTGTTGCCAAAAGAAAATTTAAATAAATTTAGCATTGAGATGTGTCCAAATTTATATGTTCGCGGACTTTTTTCATTTCTTCATTTTTTGGTAAAATTTTAAAAATTTTTTGTATGTATCCTCTGCACAAAATTAAATTTAATGATGCATCAAAATTTATATCGTAAATCCATGTCAGCAGTAAAAGTTTTATGTCATTGTAGGTCTTTACCTTTTCAAGGGGGGACATTTTATTTGCGAATATGTCTGAGATTATGTTATCCGAATATCCCTGACTGATTGATAAATCCATCCCGTAAGAAGGATCATATACTGATTTATGGTTAAAATAATCAATCCATACCTTAAATATGTCTATTTTATCTGCGTCCCTTATCAGCTTACAAAAAAACAATGTCTTTTCATCACTTATTTCTGGAATTTCTCTGACATTGTGAAATTTTATTGCTGTAATCAAAATTTCTCTTTCTTTTTCATCTATCCGATTAATTACGCCTTCTTTATTCAAGACCCTTAATGCAATTTCGCTGTGGCTTTCTGAATTTCTGTCCAAAAATGTTTTGTAATGTTTTAACTGTTCAAACCTTCCGATGTCGTGAAACAGGGCAATTGCCTTTGCCAGATTTATTTCTTCTTCCCTTAAATTTAATGACTTTGAAATATGAACTATGTTTCTCAATACTCTGTATGTATGATCTTCTTTTAGTTTCAGGTTGGGTATGATTTCATTATTTGTCCCATTATCCGGATAATTATCGGAATAAAAGCCATTCGCGTACGCCTTAAAAAATTGCCTGAAAAATTTAATATCCTTAGTTTTCATCCTCTTAAAAAATTGTTCAATATATTTTAGATCAACGCACAAAATGTTATTTTCTTCAGAATGTTTTTTAAATTCCTGCTCAAATAACTTTGCAAACAGTATGAAGTAGTCCTTTCTTTTCTGTTTGTTCCATTCAACGAAGTCTGCTTTTTTCTTTAATTCATCTAGAACTCCAAAATTTACATTATCCTTCCATTTGCATTCGCAGAACATGATTTCTGATGTTTTGTCATTTTTGCAATAATATCAATTTCCATCTTTATTCCACCATCTGCCAATTTCACCTCCTTTAAAAGGCATTCTTCCCCGAACATCCATATCAATTAAAATTTCTCTGCAAATGTCTTTTCAATAAAATTCCTAAATTATAATGTGCATCAGCATAATCTGGATTTATCTTTATTACTTCTCTGTATTCATTCTCTGCTTCTTCATAGCGGTTTAAATTTTGCAATAAAATTCCTAAATTATTATGTGCATCAGCATCATTTGGATTTATCTTTATTACTTCTCTGTATTCATTCTCTGCTTCTTCATAGCGTTTTAAATTTGTCAATAAAGCCCCTAAATTATTATATGCACCAGCATAATTTGGATTTATCCTTATTGCTTCTCTGTATTCTTTCTCTGCTTCTTCATAGCGTTTTAAATTTTGCAATAAAGCCCCTAAATTATTGTGTGCATCAGCATAATCTGGATTTATCTTTATCGCCTCTCTGTATTCTTTCTCTGCTTCTTCAAACTTGTTTAGGTTATAGAATAAATTACCTCTATTAAAGAACTCTTTTGCATCCTTTGAACTTGAAATACCTAATTTTTCTTTTTCTTTAATTTTTTCTATTTCTGCAATGACTTTATTTGCAAGTTCACTCTTATTTTCAAATTCTATTTGTAAAATGGTAGTTATCTCATTCGATATTTCTTTTGTTCTTTCAATTTTAATGGTCTTATATCTACAAGATATTATTCTTTTATTCAATTGTAATGCTTTTTCGCATTCTCTTTTAACCCAATTATAGGATAGTACACTCCGTAGGTAATAATAATCACAAAATATTTGCAACCTTCCAATGCTTCGTATATTTCTTTATTAAGAGAATCTCATGCTGCTATTTCTTCGTTTGCAAGAAAAACATTAAGTTCCATATTATTCAATGCGTTTTTTAAATTTTCTCCATAATCCTTTCCAGTAGATGTTTCGTAACTTATAAAAACATCATATTTAGCAACTTGTTTGAACATTTTAAATATGAAAATATGAAAATTTTAAAAATTTCCCAACGCTGATTATAACTTTAAATTTCCCAGAATTTCCCTCCCTTCAACAATAGGAATGTTGTGCTTATTTGCATATTCAAATACCTTTTCCCGGCTTTTTGCTCTGAATGTCCCGCTGTCTAAAATTTCACATATTGCTGCAACAGGAGTTAATCCGGCAATTTTTAAAATTTCCGTTGCCAATTCTGTGTGTCCTGCCCTGTTTTCAACCCCTCTTGAAATCAGTAAATGAACATGCCCGGGAGTTCTGAAGTTTTTCGCAAATTCAGATATATTTTCCTCCCCGCAATCTTTTAAGTTTTTCGCAAATTCAGCAAATTTTTTAATTGTCAGTGCTCTGTCATAATCGCTGATTCCCGTCCATACGCCCCTAAAATTTATGTTTATGGAAAACGCGGACTTTTTATCATATTTTAGATCATTATCTATCATTTTTTCAAGCACCTTAAATTTTTCGGATGCAAAATCACGGATGTCAGAAAAGAAAGGCATTCCTGTCATTTCGGCAATTTCTCCTGATGTGGCAATACAAATCATTCCTCCCCCGGCGGTTCTCATCCCTGCCACATGTTCCGGCTTTATAAATTCCGCAGCAATTACAAAATCGCATTCGTTTTCTCTGTTGTCTGCATCATGGATTATTATAAAATTTCCTTTTTGTAAGGCATTTATTGCGTCGTTTAAGGCATCGTTAGTCATTCTTTTAAAATTTAATCAAATTTATTATCAATCAAATTTTTCTCAAAAATTTAGTTTCTATTTTTTAAGTAACAATTTTATCAATTAAAGCAAATACATCAAGTAAATTTATATCGCCGCTTCCAACAAATTTATAATATTCTTGGGTGTGAATTAATTGACTTCTCTCTCCACTTAAATATTCAAGCATTTCAACCGTATCAAAGATATCATACCTTGACAAGGTTACACACTCTTTATTAGAAATATTATAATTTTCCGCTCTGTCATACGCTTCAACCCAAAAACAATAAGTATGTCCAGGAGTTCCATAAAATGTCCTGTTCATAAATTCCTTTATTTCTTCTTTTTTGTCAATTACATAAGTTAAATTATAAATTCCAAAGACAGTATCTGTATCATAGTAATAAATTTTATATTTTTTCAGTCCAGATGCATTAATTCCTGCGTCAGAAGCATTCCACAAAACAAGTGCCGTATTTTCGGTTATATTTTGCAGAGGAAGTAAATTTACTCCAGGTGGTTTTGTATCAGTCTTGTTAGAAATCGTAAAATTTAGCGAATAATTAGTATAAACACCATTAACTAAAATTTTTACATTCCAGTTTCCAGTTACAGAAGAATTTATTTTAAAACTTACATTAACCGTATCAATATTCCAGTTCCAAGAGTTGTAGATGTTATGAGACATATTTTTTGTTATAATTACAGATACATTTTTATAAGACAATATATTAGTCCCGTTTAAATTTTTTATAAATTCAAAGGTTATGTTATCATTAGTATTTCCCATTATTTTTGCCCATATATATACATTATTATCATTTAATGTGAAATAGTCCGTCGGAAATATAAATATTTGCGGGTCATTTTCAGGCCAACCTGTGTAAACATCAAGAAATTTGCATGTTACCGGCTTAACAATGTCGTTATCCAAAACCCGGTTTGTTAAATTTAAGCCCTTCGGAATTTGTGAAACAGATAATGAAATATTATCTTGATTTAATGCCCAGTTCATGGAAATTCCTCCGTCTACATCTGTCCAATTTCCACTTTCATTATAAACATTTAAACTAACCATCGGAGCGTGCTTACTTATCTGATTATCAGAAAAACTTTCATCAATTTTCCATATAAGCAATGCATTATTTGGATAAGAATTTGGAAGATTTGCATCATAGCCTATCTTCTTTCGCATTTCAATAAGATAATACTGCCACGAGTCAGGATTACCCCCTATAATTTTAATAATTGTATCATTATTTTCAGCAGGAAAAATTGTTATGTTTTTTGTTTCATTATAAACCACGAGCTCATCAACAAAATTTAATTTTGATTTGCTAAATGCCCCCGGATGCGCATTAAACCAGCCGCCTGAATCCATCAGTTCATAATCATCGACAACACTGCTTCCGTTATTTGTATCATACAAGTCGGGAAGTCCTAGGTCATGGCCAAATTCGTGTGCATAAACGCCAAAAGGGTCTGTTTCTGAAACGGTTAATGCATAATCAACATATTCGCAAACAACACCGTCTGAATAAATTATGCAATTATCATCTGTTTCAACTCCAATATAAGGAAACATCATTGACCAGATACAATCCTTACATCCTTCATCATTTGCCTGGTCATTTCCGGCGTGAATTATAATCAGATGGTCGTATTTTGAGAAATTTGTGCTTAAGTCAACTGCCTTTACTGTATCTTTTCCGAGTTGGTTGGATATGACATTTAATTTATCAATTCGCCCATATATCGTATTTCCAAATCCGCCGTCAGCACCATAAAAAGCCATTGGTTTTGGTAATGCAATCCAATCATTTATCTCATAAGTTAAATTTAATTTCCCGTAAGAAACATTGTAATAATATTCAGTTAAATTTTTAAGAGTCTTGTTTAAATCACCCAATGTTGTTGAATTTTTGACATCTGAAAACATTACAGGAATTACCAGAATTTTTTGGTTTCCGGTTGTGTTTTTTTGCCAACTTTCTTTGCCATAGTCAGGATATTCAGGGGATAAAACAATTTCGGGAATATTTTTAATGTTTGATGCGTAGAAAAATGGTTCCAGCTGTCCGTTTTGTGTTGTTGCAGATGATGTACTTGCACAACCAAATACAATTAACACGACAATAGCGACGATACATATATCTTTACATGATCCACCCATACTAAATTTTAATATGAAATTTTATTTTTGTTACTTGCCCCTTGATCTCAATTAATTTTATGATGTGTTATATACAATCTCCAAAACCATAAATATTTTTGTATTTTTACCCATAATAAATTTATTGCTGACCCACTAAAATTGGGATAATTAGATAATTATATATTTGTTTTTTTTACTAATATTTCATATTTCTAAATATTTCTAATATTTTCCAATAAATTATAGTCAGTATACTAATTTTTTACACTACTGAAGGGGACTAATGGACTAATGAATCATATATCTTGTGTCCAATCTTGCCAGATTCAGTATAATAAAAAATGACAAAGCGAAATTACCCACTTAACACACAGAACACCCCGGGGCCAATCTTTTTATCTTTAAGTGTCCGTTCTTTGTCCAATCACAGACATTTATTTTTGACTGCGCGCATTTTTCCTCAATCAAAATTTTCCCAATCTTTAATTTCTTTAATTTAAATCTATATCTTTCTCCTGAAATTTTCTTTGAATATTTCCCGATTTTGCTTCCGAAATCCATTCCTACAAGAATTACAACCTTTGGTTTAAACTTCAATGCGAAAAATAAAGCCCTATCACCGTCGGTAAATCCGCCGAAATTATGTAAATTTTTTAGTTTTAAATTTGTCTGTGTCGTCAGAATTAAATTTTTAAATTTCGGAACGTATGTTTTGATTGCTTCAATATTGTCTCCGTGAGCGTGAACAACCAGGATTGTTCCTTTTTCATTTGCTTCCTTTATCGCATCAATGTCGCCATCTAAATCACTTACAATAAAGTCAGGGATAATTTTTTGCTCAATCATTGCCTTTGCTGCACCGTCGGCACAAATTTTAACAAATCCGGAAAAATTTTTTAATTTCATCAGTCGTTCCAAGTCCAACATCAATGAAGGTCCTGCTCCAAAAATTATTATATTTTTGCCGGCAATTTTTTCCTTAATATATTTTAAATTTATCACTTCATCTGTCTGACAGGATATTTCTGACAAAATTTTCGCTGACTTCACATCCTTTTTCTCGTCTAAATTTAAAATTTGAATAATATCTTTATAAAGCATTTTTCTAAAATTGTAATTGTTATTCAATTTATTTTTAATTCAATTAAATTCAATTAAAATGAAAATTTCAGGCGGTGTCTGGAAATTTGCAGACAATGTAGATACAGACCAGATAATTCCGGCAGAATATTTGATTACTGCTGACAGAAAGGAATTGGCAAAGCATTCGTTTAAAAAAATAAGGCCAGAATTTGCAAAGGAAGTAAAGGAAGGTGACATTATTGTTGCGGGAAAAAATTTCGGATGCGGAAGCAGTAGGGAACATGCTCCGTCGTGCTTATTGGGAAACGGAATAAAAACAGTAATTGCTAAGTCGTTTGCCAGGATATTTTACAGAAATTCAATAAATCTGGGGTTACGGCTTATAGAGTGCGAAATTGAAGAAAACGAAATAAATGATAAAGATGCCCTTGAGATTGATTTTGACAATGGAGAGATAAAAAATCTGTGCAATAACAAAATTTTTAAATTTAAGAAGATGCCTAAATTTTTTGAGGACCTGACTGAAATCGGTTTAATAGACTACACAAAGAGAAAGATTTCTGAAAGGAGAGCGAATGAAGAAAAAATGAAGAAAAAATGAAGAAAGAATGAAGAAAAAATGAAGGTAAAAATCAATAACAGAACTGAAAATTACAGATGTGTCTGGTTTGAACCCGAATCAGGAATTATTAAGATAATCAACCAAAATAAACTGCCTCACAAATTTGAAATTGCTGAATTAAAAACATATATGGAGGCAGCAGATGCAATAAAGACGATGGCTGTTCGCGGGGCTCCAGCAATTGGCGTTACTGCTGGTTTTGGTATTGCTCAGGCATGCGTGCAGGCGCCAAAACAAAATTTTACTGATTGTCTGGGAAAAGCAGTAGAGACATTGAAGTCAACGAGGCCAACTGCTGTTAATTTGTTTCATGTAATTGGCGGACTTTTAAATAAAATTAATGACATGGGTGCAATTGAAGACAAGGAAAAAGCAATTGAAATAGCTGTTTTTGAATCACAAAAGACAGCAAACGAAACTATTGATGCCTGCAAAAAAATCGGCGAATTTGGAAACGGACTGTTCAAAAATAAGTATAAAATTTTAACCCATTGCAATGCAGGAGCGCTTGCCTGTGTTGACTTTGGAACAGCACTTTCCCCGATGAGAATTGCAAAGTATGCAGGAAAAGAAATATTTGTCTTTGTTGATGAAACGAGACCAAGATTGCAGGGTGCAAAACTTACGGCATGGGAACTTTTAAACGAAGGAATTGAACATAAAATCATTGCGGATAACGCGAGCGGTTATTTTATGCAAAAAGGTGAAATTGATTTATGCATTGTCGGAGCAGACAGGATAACTGCAAACGGCGATGTCGCAAACAAGATAGGAACTTATGAGAAAGCGGTTTTAGCAAAGGAAAATAGCATTCCGTTTTATGTTGCCGCACCGGTTAGCACAATTGATTTTAACATTCAAAACAGCAACCAAATTCCAATTGAAGAAAGAAGTGAAGATGATGTCTTGACAGTAAAAGATAACAAAAAAGATATAAGAATTGCTCCTGTTGGTTCGCATGCATTAAATCCTGCATTTGATGTCACTCCTGCAAAATATATAACAGGAATCATAACAGAAATCGGGATTTTCAGGCCGGAAGAAATACATAAATTAACAAATGCTGGACAAAATAAAAATGTCTGAAAAATATTCTGGGGTGAAATTTAAAACAATTTTTAGAGAAAAAAGCAAAATAAAACATAAGGGAATTGAGAAATTAAGGCATTGGGGGAGAAAATTTACGGAGTTGGATCTGGCGCCGAAAATTGAAGGCGGCTTTGCGGGAAATTTAAGCTTCAGAACGCACCGTGGATTTATTATCACTGCGTCCGTGGCAAATTTATCCGGACTTAATGATGATGACCTTGTTGAAGTGACAGATGCCGATGTCTGTTTAAAACATGTCTTTGTTTGCGGCTTAAAAGAACCATCATCCGAATCATTCCTGCATCACGCGATTTATGTTAGGCGAGCTGACATTAATGCGGTTTTTCACGGACACGACAAATTAACATTAAAATTTAATGACCTGCTAAATTTTCCCGTGACTGAAAAGGAACAACCTTATGGCTCAGCAGAGTTAGTTAATGATGTGGTTAAAATTTTAGATAAATGCAAGGACTACTATTACATTTTAATCAAAAATCATGGGTTTATTTCACTCGGAAAAACAATGGATGAAGCAGGCAATGAGGCAATTTCACAACACAAAAGGGCGATTGAACTAAACAAACAGGCAAAATAAAGCCGCAAAAAACAAATAAAATACAGGAAAATAAAAAATATGTGCAATCTTATAAAAAACATATAAATGATGGCTTTACCTATAAATATTAATGATTTGATAACCGGGCAGACCGTTGAATGGGAACGCATTGAGTTCAAAGAAGGTTGGAACCCGGAAGAGGTTATACTCACCATTTGTGCGTTTGCTAATGATATAAACAACTGGGGGGAGGATACATAATCATTGGAATAAAAGAATATAAAGGACGACCTGTTTTACCTCCAAAAGAGTTAGCACCTGAAACAATTGATAATATCCAAAAGGACTTACTGAATCTTTGTAATCGTTTAAAACCGCATTTTTTTCCTATTGCCGAACCAGTATCATTTCGGGGAAAGCATGTTTTAATAATATGGGTTTTTGGAGGGCAGAACAGACCATATCGGGCGCCGATATCGCTTGGCAAAAAGCAAGAGAAAGAGTATGTTTATTATATCAGAAGATTTTCAAATACAATTAAAGCACACTTTGAAGATGAAAAAGAACTCCTGTCATTAGCAGGAACGATTCCCTATGATGATCGCATATGTCATTTAGCAGATGTCGCAGATTTAAAACTTCCACTGATACGCTCTTTTTTAAAAGAAGCTGAAAGCGATTTATATATTTCTGCGAATATGGATTTTGAACAATTATGCTGGCAGATGAGAATTGTTGACGGAACGGCCGAATATGTGAAACCACGGAATGTTGGAATACTCTTTTTTAATGACCTGCCGCAAAATTTTATCCATCTTTCACAGATTGAAATTGTCCAGTTTATATCAACTCCTGGAGGTGATAAAATGAGCGAAAAAATTTTTCAGGGACCAATACATCAACAAATTAAAGATGCTTTGAATTATATAAAAAATGTTATCCTCAAGGAACATATTCGTAAAGTTCCAGATCAGGCAGAATCCATCCGGTTTTATAACTATCCTTATATCTCTCTAAAAGAGTGTATTGTTAATGCAATATATCATAGAAGTTATGAAATTAGAGAGCTGGTAGAAATACGCATTCATCCGGATAAAATTGAGATTCTTATCTTCCCGGGACCTGACAGGTCAATAAAACAATCAGACATAGATAAGGGAATATTGGTTGCTAGAAGATATCGTAATCGCAGAATCGGTGAATTTTTAAAAGAACTGAAACTTACTGAAGGGCGATGTACGGGCATTCCAAAAATAAGAATAGCAATGAAAAATAATGGCTCACCAGAACCTGTCTTTGAAACCGATGACGAGCGAAGTTATTTTTTAACTACCTTAATGATTCATCCAGAAGCAAGGGCACGTGAGCAAGTAAGTCTACAAGAAAGTCCACAAGTAATTCCGCAAGTAACTCCACAAGTAACTCCACAAGAAAGTCCACAAGAAAGTCCACAAGTAACTCCACAAGAAAGTCCACAAGTAACTCCACAACTAACTCCACAACTAACTCCACAAGAAAGTCCACAAGTAACTCCACAAGAAAGTCCACAAGTAACTCCACAAGTAACTCCACAAGTAACTCCACAACTAACTCCACAAGAAAGTCCGCAAGTAACTCTACAAGAAAGTCCACAACTAACTCCACAAGTAACTACACAACTAACTCCACAAGTAACTCCACAAGAAAGTCCGCAAGTAACTCCACAACTAACTCCGCAAGAAAGTCCGCAAGTAACTCCACAAGTAACTCCGCAAGAAAGTCCGCAAGTAACTCCACAAATAACTCCGCAAGAAAGTCCACAACTAACTCCACAACTAACTCTCCAAGTAATTCAGATTCTCGTGTTTTGTAAAATGCCGCGAAAAAAACAGGAAGTATTAGATTTCATAGGATTATCTCATGACTATAAAAATTACAAAAGACACATACTTCCTCTAGTCAAAAAAGGATTTTTATCAATGACACATCCTGAAAACCCAAGACATCGGAATCAAAAATATCAAACCACCAGAGGAGATTTAAAAATTATGGATAAAGTGACTAATAAGCAACACAAAAAAATAATGCAAAGACCAAAATGATACTTATCTACAGCAATAAATTTTTAGAGCATAGCAAGAGCGGACATCCGGAAAATAAAAACAGATTGATTGCTATAAAATGCCTCCTTGACAAATATAATTATACTACAATTGAACCCAAGGATGTTGAAGACATAGAAGAAAAAATTAAAAAAGTTCATTCAGAGGCATACGTGGAATTAATAAAGAATATTAAGTCCGATACGATGCTCGATCCCGATACTTATGTAGTAAAAACAAGTTATGATGTTGCAGTTAATGCAGTTGAAGCAAGCATAAATGCAGCAGAGTATGCTGTAAATAAGAAAAATTCATTCGCGTTTGTCAGGCCACCGGGACATCACACCTGTAAAGACAGAGGAATGGGATTCTGCATTTTTAACAATATAGCAATTGCCGCAGAATATTTGATTAGCACAAACAAAGCCAAAAAAATTCTGATACTGGACATTGACTGCCATCACGGAAATGGAACACAAGAAATTTTTTACGACCGCAAAGATGTTTTTTATATATCACTGCATCAGTATCCTGCATATCCTGGAACAGGAAGTGCTGATGAAACAGGTGCCGGAGAGGGAAAAAATCTGACCTTAAATATTCCATTGCATTCTTACACAACCGACGATGAGTATATTGAAAGGATTAAAATTTTTAGAAAAGTCGCCATTGACTATAAGCCCGATGTAATTTTGGTTTCCGCTGGTTATGATACCTATATAGATGACCCTTTAACTTCAATGAATATCACGATTGACGGATTTGGAAAATTTTCAAAATACATAAAAGAAACAGCAAAAATCATTGATGTCGGAGTTGCATTCATTCTTGAAGGTGGCTATAATTTAAAGGGACTTTCAGAAGGTGTGTTAAAAACAATAAAGGCCTGAAACAAATGCCAACAATACAAAAATTTCTGAAATTTCAGTTATCGCTCCGTAAGTATCTCCTGTCATCCCATTGATTTTTGAGGCGATATATTTTGACACCATCAGAGAAAAAATGAGCAATGCAATTATCAGTGTCATTAACAATACCATGATATTTATATTTAAATTTAGAAAAACAAAGGATATTGCAATCACCGGCAAAATTATAAATAAACCAGCAGTTAAAATTTCCTTGAATTTAACAAATTTTGTAAAACCGCCTGTTCCGTTACTGCGTGCATAAGGAAAAACCGCCATCGGAATGAGCATTGCATACCTTCCAAGTGCGGGCATCAGTATTAAAATTCCTGCAGTTAAAATTTTATCCGAATTTAAATTTAAAATTAAAATTTCAGAAATTAATGTCCATTTAAGTAAAATCAACAGCACAACAGCGATAATTCCGAAACTGCCGGGATGTGTGTCTTTCATAATTCTCAGTCGCTCCTCTTTATTCATCCCGCCGAATAATCCATCAACTGTATCTATAAACCCGTCCAAATGCAGTCCTCTTGTAAGCACTGTTTCAATAATTATTAGTATAATCGCTGTAATTGCGGTAATTGTTGTGAGTCCAGTGCTCTTTGGAAATATAAAAGAAAGGGTAAAATAAGCAACTGCCAGAATACATCCGATTAAAATTCCGACTAATGGGAAATAAGCAACTGATTTTGCAGCAAAATTTTCGTTCCATCCAGCATTTACATTTACGAACTTTATTATGGTCAAAAACTGAAGTGCATACAAAAATTTTTTTATTTCGCTGATTATTGGATTCATGTTCTGGTTTATTGTTTTTGGTTTTAATTAATAAGGATTTGATGAAAAATTATGTCAAAATGAAAATTTTAGCAGTAGATATCGGAGCAGGAACGCTGGATATTTTGCTTTACGATTCAGACAAGAATATTGAAAATTGTTTTAAAATATAAGTTGTACCGATAAAATTCCCATGAATGTAACTTTTTTATCACTGAATTTTCATTTATTTTATGAAAATTCAAAAAGATTGTGTGTTTTTATATCTAAAAAACATACAAAAAAAAGGGTACGGATATTATGGTACAGATATATCAAATCTTGCTGGTGAGTTGGGCGTTACTTGGCATGGACTTCAAAAAAGAATATCCTTCTGGAAAAAGAAAGATCCATTATTTAAAAATTT
>MNZY01000019.1 GCA_001873845.1 Candidatus Altarchaeum sp. CG2_30_32_3053
TTTGAAAAAGTCTTAATTTTTTCAAGGTAAATTTTTGTGTTTTTAACAATTTAAAAATCTTACAGATTTTTAAAGATTGAAAATCTTACAGATTTTCAGTAAAATTATGAGTTTATGGATGGACACTAATTAATAAATGGCTGATTACAATATAAAATAAAAAAAATTAAAAAACAAAAATAAAATTTTTTAACAATAGTAAACATTCGCAATGTCAGATGCATTTATAACAGCAGATCAATACAATGAAATACTTGCAAGATTAGGAAAGTTGGAGCATAAAGAGCAATATGTGGGAAAGCATGAGGATGTTTATAAAGATGTTGAAGAATTAAAAGGAAAGTATTACAACATAGATAAAAGAACAGAAGTAACAGATACAAAGATAGATGCTTTCCGAGTGGAGCTAAAACAGGAAATAGGTGTTTTAAGAATTGCTGTTGATAATCGCTTGGGGATGATGTGGAATTTATTGCTGATAATCCTTGTCGCAATACTAGGAATATTTGGAACGCTTATTATAATATTGTTTAAATTATTTGGCGGAATATAGATAATAAAAATAATATCAAAAATTTATTAATTTAATAATATCAAGTTTATTAATTTAATAATATCAAAATTTAATTAATAAATGGCTCATTACAATATAAAATAAAAAACAATAACCCAAAAATAAAAATAAACTTTTTTAACAATAATAAGCATTCACAATGTCAGATGCATTTATAACAGCAGATCAATACAATGAAATATTAAAAAGGTTGGGAAAGTTGGAGCATAAAGAGCAATATAAAGAGCAATCTATGGGAAAACATGAGGATGTTTATAAGGATGTTGAAGAATTAAAAAAAAATTTTCCCAATGTTGAAAAAGATGTTGCTGTAAACCGTACCAAGTTTGATTCATTGGAGGAAAAAATTGACTATAGGTTTGATATGATGGACGAAAAATTCACCGGAAAATTCAACACACAGGAAAGAATAATGAATGAAAAATTCAACACAATGAATGAAAAATTCAACTCATTAGAAAAGAGATTTATGATGATGTGGGTATTACAAACAGTTACATTTTTGGCAATACTTGGATTATATTTGAAAGGTATAATATTTTAGAGATTCAAAAAATTTTAGTTCAAATAAAACTTCAAAAAAGAAAAATTTAATTAAAAATAATAATTTAAAAATTTTAAAATGGTCGCAGAAAATTTAAAAATAGGAAAGGACTTTTTTGGAAATTTAAAAAATTTTGGAATTTTGGCTTTAGTTGTTGTCGGAATTATTGTGATTTCAAGTATGGAAGTTTGTGCATCTGTGGATTTAATGGTTGAAGATATTTCATGGAATGCTACGACAATAAATGAAGGGGATATGGTGAAATTTACTGCAATAATAAAAAATATAGGTAATGACAATTTATTGGGACAATGCAACTGGATAGAAGTTAGGTTTTTCGTTGATGGAAATATGATAAATTCTTTTTTTTTAGGAGATTTGTTCGCTAATGATTCAAAAAATTTTACAACGGAATGGCAGGCAATGTCAGGGAATCATAATATTACGGTCAGTGTGGATCCATTTAACAATATTTTTGAATCAGATGAAACCAACAACAACAAAACAAAAAATTTTTCGGTTTCACCACCATCACAGCTTTCTGATTTAGTAGTCATTGATATAACAATGCCTTCTGGAAATGTAAATGACGGCGATAACATTCAATTCAATGTATCAATAAAAAACAACGGAGAGGGAAATGTTAATTACCGGTTTTTTGTTTCGCTTTTTGCAAATGGAAATTTATGGATTGATAGTGTGTGGATTGATGGCCTGAATGTTAATGAAGTAAGAAATGTAACAATGAATTGGTGGGGTGCGAGGGCTGGAACAAATAATACAACTGCAATAGTTGATTCTGAGAATACTGTTACCGAGTCCAATGAAAGTAACAATGCGCTAACAAAATCATTTTCAATTTTATTTCCTGATTTAATGATAGAAAACATTACTTATTCTCCATCAGGTCCAAATGCCGGCGATTTAATAAGTGTAAATGTGACAGTTAAAAATATTGGAAACGGAAATACAACAGGATATATTTTTAATAATTTATATGTTAATGGAAGATATGTATGGTGTGAAGGCATAGATGGAATTAATGTTAATGAAACAAAAACAGTAAACTGCGATAATTTTCGTGCTCCCTGCGGCACGGTTAACATTACAGCAGTTACAGATATGTGGGATTGGGTACCAGAATCAAACGAAACAAATAATAATAAAACAATAATTATTAATACAACATGTGCAAACCTTCCGGATTTGATTGTTACAAATATTACATGGACGCCAACAAGCATTGAAGGAGGGGATGTAGTAATATTTAATGCAATCATCAAGAATAATGGAAGTGCAAATGCAAATTACTTTTATGTGCGTTTTTTGGTTGATGGAGTTTCTATTGAACAATTGGTTGATGGAGTTTCTATTGAACAATATTTCATTTACAATCTTGCATCCGGAGCGTCAGTCATAAAATCAGCACAATGGATTGCAACAGAGGGAAATCACAATATTATTGTAATAGCAGATGTATATGATGATGTGATAGAATTAAACGAAACAAATAATAATAAAACCCAATCCTTAAATGTCTCTACACAGACATTTTTCTCAGACATAGTTGTTGAAAATGTCACATTTGCGCCAAATGGAACCGTAAATGCCGGCCAGATTATATCATTTGATGTAACTTTGAAAAATAGCGGAGATAAAGATACTGGAAATTTTGTTGTTGGGTTTTATGTGGACAAGAATATCATATCAAATTCTTATGTTAATAGTATTGCTCCAGGAAATTTTACTATTCTTACCATCAACTGGGAGGCTATAAATGCAACAGAAGTGAGGATTATTGCTGATCCCTGCAATCTCATTGTTGAATCAAATGAAAGTAATAATAACAAAACCCTGCTTCTGAATTTGAATGTTCTATATCCTGATTTAATTATAACAAATTTAAGTTTTACTCCAACAGAGAATATCAGTACTGGAACACAAGTAACATTTAAAGCAACAGTTAAAAACATAGGAGAAGGGAAAATTTTAAATCAATATATTGATGTTGGTTTCTATCTTAACGGCGATTATGTTGCATCCGGTTACAAATATGCTTCTCTTGACCCAGGAGAATCAGTAAATGTTACATCATATTGGAATGCACAACCAGGTAATTATTCAAATCTTACGGCAAAAGTTGATCCCTGGAATAGCATACCAGAATCAAATGAAACAAATAATGATAAAACAATTCCATTTATTATCAGCGTTCCGTATCCTGATTTAATTATAACAAATTTAAGTTTTACTCCAACAGAGAATATCAGTTCTGGAACACAAGTAACATTTAAAGCAACAGTTAAAAACATTGGAGAAGGGAAAATTTTAAATCAAT
>MNZY01000018.1 GCA_001873845.1 Candidatus Altarchaeum sp. CG2_30_32_3053
TGTTTAAAATTAAACTTATGCTATCTAATTTTAATTTTTAAGCAGATTTTTAAAAGATCTCTCACAAAATAATTATCCCAACTTAAAGGGATGAGCACCAAATTTTTGCAACACGATGCAATAGTAGAGACAAGAAAAGTTGTTCTCCAGAAGGGCGATAAAATTAAACTTGCAAAGAAATCTTAAATACGAATTTATCTACCAATTCATAATTATTTTGTGTTAGATCTATCGTAAAAAGTTGTCAAGTAGAGTAATTTATAACATTTTATAACATCATGGCAACAGTAAATATTTATAAATGGAACGAACTCGGCGGGGAAGAAAAAGCCAAAATTTTAAACCGCTCAGAAATTGAGATTGAAGAAGTAATGCAAAAAGCCAAAGAAATCTTGAAGGATGTTAAGGAAAACGGTGATGATGCAATTGTGAAATACTGTAAGAAATTTGACTGCGTTGATTTAGAACCATCTGATTTTAAAGTTAGTGAATACGAAATTAAAGAAGCATATAAAAACATAGACAAAAATTTATTAAAGGCAATAAAACGGGCAAACAGAAATATAAAAAATTTTCATGCCGCACAGATACCAAAAGATATTGAGATTGAAATTGAAAGGGGTGTAATTGCAGGAAGAAGAACATTGCCTTTGGAATCAGCCGGCTTGTATGTTCCGGGAGGAAAGGCAGTCTATCCTTCTGTTATGCTTATGTTATCTGCTCCAGCAAAGGTTGCGAAGGTAAATAATATAATTGCCTGCACTCCTGCAAGAACCAAAAATTTAGACCCTGCAACAATTGCTGCTGCTGATTTGAATAATGTTACACTTTATAAGATAGGTGGAATTCAGGCGATTGCTGCAATGGCTTACGGGACAGAAACAATTTCAAAAACAGATGTGATTGCAGGTCCAGGAAATCCTTATGTTTCTGCTGCACAACGTATTGTTGCAACAGATGCGGGTGTAAAAATTTCATTTCCTCCTGGTCCAAGCGAAGGCGTGGTAATTGCAGACGAATTTGCTAACTCAAAATTTTGTGCAGCAGATATGATAAGTGAAGCCGAACATGGGCCAGATTCTGCGGGAATATTTGTAACATATTCTGAAAGATTGGCCAAAGAAGTAAGGGTTCATACGGAACTTATGATTGAAAAACTGCCGGATGTCAGAAAACATTATATTGAAGAAAATTTAAAAAAATACAGTGGAATTGTCTTATTGAACAACCTGCAGCAGGCGATTGATTTTGTAAATGAATACGCACCGGAGCATTTGGTAGTTGCGTGCAGAAATCCGAGACGGCTTATGAGAAGGATAAAAAATGCAGGAACAATTTGTCTCGGAAAATGGACTCCAATCACAGCGGGAAATTTCATGGTCGGAAGCAATGCAATCCTACCAACAGGAAAATATGGGAAAATTTTTTCGGGCATATCTGTTGATACATTTTTGAAATTTCCAACTTATGAAATTTTAACCAGAAAAGGACTAAAACGAATACGCAATGATCTAAATTTATTCTGCGATTTTGAGGGCTTTCCGGGACATAAAAATTCCGTAAATGTGAGATTTTAATTAAAATTTAAATGTCTTTGATAAAAGAGATATCTAATGAACTTACTAAAAGAGGATTTTGTGTATGGGCCACTTATGAAGGCACTATTTCATGTTTTGACATACTTGCAAGAAGGGACAATGAAATTTTTGTGATTAAAATTTACAAATTTATTGACGGTATAACAAAGAGCAATGCCGAAGAGATGAAAAATTTAGTCGTATGCCTGTCTGCATATTTAATTGTCCTGGCAGAGGAGTCAAAAAACAGCAGGCTAAACGATGATGTTCTTTATTCAAGATATGACATAGCAGTTGTAACACATAATACATTTAAAAAAATTTTAGATGAAGAATATCCTTTCTTGTATTCAACAAGGGGCAATTACTGTGCCAAAATAAACAGAGAAATTTTTTCAGATATAAAAGCAGAGTTAAATTTAACGCTTGGCGATATAGCAGAAATCCTGAATGTTTCAAAACAAGCGGTTTATAGATACGAAACGCAGTGCAGAATTCCGCAAAAGGTTATTGAAAAATTTTCCGAAATATTTGGCAAAGATGTTATAAAAAAGGTAAAAATTTCAAAGTCCTCACAAATAAGCCAGGTTCGTTCACATATTTCAAAAAACAACCTCTTTGAAATGCGGCCGATGAAAAAATGTCTGTATGTTGCAGATAAACTTTCCGCACTCGGGTTTCTAACATGGGAAGGAACTGCTGCATTTAACATACTTGCGATAAACACAAACACAAACACAGCGGATGAATGTCATAAGAATATATTTGGCGCAAAACAAAACAAGAAAAAAGAGGATAAAAATTTTGTGGTTGTCAGCAATGATTTCAGGGTGCTTTCAAAAAGGGCAAATTTCGTTGAAGAAATAACTGAGATAATTCCTGGAATTTGTATATGTGTTGGCAGGTATAAACCGGGCAAGGCGATTGGAAAAAGGACAAACTTTATAAAGGAAAATGATTTAAGAAATGTTGAAACAAAAGAAGAATTTATTGATGTTATAAAGGAATAAAATTTTACGCTCAAATTTCAACCCCTTTCAAAATTTCAACAATCCTTTTTGCTAAATTTTCAGTTGTTTCCAGTCCATCTTTGTCATTAAGGACATCTCCTAAATTTTTTGCAACAGCGATTCCTCCAAAATGTGCTGTATCTTTATCACCAATAACGAGCATTTCGTGAATGAGCATGAAGTTATGTATTGCCAGAATTACATATTCCTGTCCTCCGTTCCTGTGTCCTCCGACAGCAATTGCCCCTCCAAATTTATTTTTTAATTTTCTTCCCTGCTGCCTTAAAATATTTGTTTTATCCATCAAGTTCTTTAATTTTGCGGGTACATTTGCAAAATATGCCGGAGAGCCGATAATTATTGCCCTTGCATCACACATATCATCTAAAATTTCATCCATTGGTATGTCATCGGAAAGGGATATGATTTTTGTTTTTAAACCATCCGCTTCGCAAATATCCAATGCCTTCTTAACTAAAATTTCTGTGTTTCCCTTTCTCGGAGACCCGCTTATTCCCAAAACATCAATTTTTGTTTCCATTTTGATAAAATTTAAATTTTGTTTGCTGTTTTAAATTTTTAACAAAGTTTTCCGAATTTATTTTTCTAACCTTTCTAACCTTTTCAATTCTTTCATCACCTTGTCAATAGTTAATTTTATTTTCGCTCTTTACTTTTATTATAGTGAAAATTTCAACTTTTGATTATTTATTTTGAACATCAACATTACATATTATGATTTAAAGAATAAATATATGGACAAAAACAATATTATCAAAAGATGTCAAAATGACTATAATTATTATTTTATTAAATTGAAATTAAATAAATTTTATAATTTCAGGCCATATAAATTTATATGATGAAGATCGCAATCACGGGCAAAGGAGGAGCAGGAAAAACAACAATCGCCGCACATCTCGGAAAAATTTTATCTGAAATGAATGCTGTTGGCAAAATTTTACTCGTAGATGCAGATGCAACGAAAAATTTATCCATACTTCTCGGATATGAAAATATAACTCCAATAAACAAAATAAAAGATGTTGTTGAAGGCAGAGCGCGACTGGAAAACGGATTAGTGAATTTAAGGCCCCGCGTCTCGGACTTAATTGATAAATTTTCAGTCAAAATTTTAGAAAAAATGTCGTTAATTGCGATTGGCGGCGTTGAAAAAGCAGGAATGGGATGCTTATGCTCTGAAAATTCCATACTCAGAGCAATGCTGATGGAAATCGTATTAAAGCGAAATGAAATTTCAGTGATTGATATGGAGGCAGGACTGGAAATAATGAGCAGAGGAACTGTTAAAGGCGTTGATAAAATTCTGGTAGTTTGCGAACCCGGCTATGGTGCTGTTTCTGTTACAAAAGACATAATTAAATTTGCAAATGAGCTGAAAATAAATGCAGATGTCGTGGGGAATAAAGTAAGAAATAAAGAGGAAGAAGAATATCTTTCAAAAAATTTAAATTTAGAACTATTCTACACAATTCCTGCAAGTGAAGAGGTAAGAGATGCAACAATTAAAGGAACTTTGGTTTCAGAGGGGAAATTTTACGAGTCCGTTAAAGAACTGGCAGAAAAGATTGTTTCAGCATGTGAAACTTAATTTATTTGTTCTTTGGACTTAATTTATTAGTAAAACTTGAGTTTCAAAATTATGGTGTTTTGACATTGACAAAATGATAAAATTGGTAGCAATAAAAAACATATTTTAAAGGTGTTTTTAGATATTTTTTTAAATATCTTTAAAACTCGGGTTCAACATATTCTATATATGTTTTTACCTTGTCGTTTTTTAAAATTTTACCCGGTCGTTTTGCTGCTCCTCAAGGGTTATGAAATCCTCAGCAGATCTTTTATCATCAGCAGGCCTCCCCTGATGTGAAAGCAGAATAATTTTCGCATTTCTTTTGATTAATTCCTTTACTGTTTCTGCATGCAATATTATTCTTCTGTCATCCTCTATCCTTCCATTCTTTATAGGGCAATTTAAAT
>MNZY01000015.1 GCA_001873845.1 Candidatus Altarchaeum sp. CG2_30_32_3053
TTATTTTATAGTTTAAATTTATTCATAAGTTTAATTATTGGACATCCTCCTAATGTGCATTTAAAAAAGATATAAATTATCAAACAAAATTGATAACAAGAAATATAAATTGAAATGGGAAACTTTTGTTATCTAATTTATAAATACTTTAATAACTCTACTTGACAACTTTTTACGAAGGAGTTAACACAAAATAATTATAAAATCACAAATAAATTTGTATTTCCAATGAAATATTTGGCCACTCTAAAAACAAATGGTAAATTTTTTAAGTTTTCACGAGTAAGTCCTGTTAATTTTTAAATGGTCACATTTTTCAATAAATTTTTTGCAAATTTGAATACAAATTGATCAACTCCCGAACAAAAAGTTGTCATCTATAGTAATTATAATATCTTTATTTTTAAATTTATCCTCTCTTTTCCACCACCAAAAAATTTACGAGTAATTTTAAAATTTACAAAACTACTTATGCTTAACAACAAAAATACGCTCACAGTTGTTTGGATATTTTTAAATCTTTGGGATTTAAAAATTACGCCCAAACTTTTAGGCATGGTGGGAAACCCGGGATTTATTATAATATCTAAAGTATAAAAAGCAAGGAAAAAATGTATTGGATTATCTTTCACTGGCAATTTGTTCCTCTAATGCCATAAAGAATATTTTACTTGCTGAAAAGGGTGGCTGAATAGTTACAAAATTACAAAACAATGAAAATAAAATGACTATGATAATTAAATCTAATTAAAATTTACTTCTAAAATTCCTAATTTTTATGATGAATCTAATAATAAATTTAAAATGTTCGGCATACTCAAAAATAAATTTACGACTTTTATATCTTCTCTGACAAAGAAAAAGGAAGAAAAGGAAGAAAATAAATCTCAAGAGACAGAGAAAAATAAAGAGATAAAGGAAAATAAAGAGATAAAGGAAAATAAAGAGATAAAGGAAAATAAAGAGATAAAAAGAGATATAACTGTAACAAATGTAACAGAAAAAAAAACAGACGCATTAAAAGAAATTACCGAAAACCAGCAGATAAAAAAGGAAGGCACCAACAACGCTCATGGTGTAAAGATTGATTTATCCCTTATGTCAAAAATAAAAGGCATATTTACGAGCAAAATAAAACTAACTGAGGGCGATTTAAATCCGGCAATTGAAGAATTACGGATGAATTTAATAGACAGCGATGTTGCTTATGAAACATCCGGGAAAATTTGCGAGAAAATTTTTAACCGCCTGAAAGACAAGGAAATAAACAAAAACGAGATTGATAAAGTTGTAAATAAAGAAATAAAGAACTCCCTGCTGGAAATTTTAAAGGATAACTGGATGGAAGGAAGATTTATAGAATGGGTAAAGACCATGCATAAGCCGGTAAAAATCGTTTTCTTCGGAATAAATGGGACAGGAAAGACAACAACAATCGCAAAATTCGGGAAATTTTTGCTCAATAAGAACAAAAGTGTTGTATTTGCAGCCGGCGATACATTCAGGGCAGGAGCAATTGAACAGATTTCAGTCCATGGACAACGGCTGGGAATTAAGGTTATAAAGCCGGAGAAGAGGGGCACGGATGCTGCTGCAATTATATATGATGCGGTTGAATATGCAAAAGCACATTTTATTGACTTTGTATTTGCTGACACTGCTGGAAGAATGCAGACAAATAAGGATTTAATGAATGAAATGAAGAAGGTTGTTAGAGTTATGAAGCCGGATTTAAAGGTATTTGTTGCCGATGCACTGACCGGAAATGACGCCGTTGAACAGGCAAAGGAATTTAATGATGCAGTCGGGATAGATGCTGTGATTGTTGCCAAAATGGATACTGCAAAGGGCGGATGTGTATTGAGCATTGCCCACACGATTCAAAAGCCGATTATCTTTATGGGAATTGGACAATCTTATGAAGACATCATGGAATTTGAGCCAAAGTGGTTTGTGGATGAAATGGCCGGATGATGGATAATATTGTTTGTAGATGAATTAAGGCGCTTTTACATAGTAAAAGACAGGATTTCATAATCCGATGTATTGCCAAGAAATGACAGAATGGAGCAGATTCTACGCCTGTCAGTTTATTGACTGGCAGTTGACCTTATCATATACTGGTATTAATCCAGTTAACCTCCTTCAGTTTTTTCTTTTTCAACCACTCTGTTATATTTTCAATATCTTCTTTTTTTACATCCCTTCCCCCAAGTCCTGCAATACAGGAATAAACATTATCCGGATTATTGACAATCCCTCTGACTTCACTCCATAAAGCACCACCCATTCCTATGGAAACATCCTTTTCTATAACTGCTGTTCCTTTGGCATCCTTCATCGCTCGCCTTAATTCCTCTGACGGAAACGGCCTGAATGAAATTATCCTTATCAATCCGACATCGTTGTGTTTATCAATGACATCTTTGATATTTCCGCAAACAGAACCCATGCTAACAATCAGATATTCAGCGTTTTTTGTGTTGTATTCTTCAATTAATCCGTTTCCGTAATTTCTTCCGAAAAATTTGTAAAATTCATCATTTGCTTTCTTTATCTTATCCTTTGCTTTTTCCATTGCATTCCATTGCATCTTTTTAAACTCAGTATAAGAATTTGGAAATGATATTGGGCCAAAAGTCATGGGATTACCCGGATCTAATTTATATAATGGTTTATATTCTGACAAAAATTTATCAACTTCTTCCTGTTCAGGAATATCTACCGGCTCAACACAATGTGTCAGTATAAAACCGTCCATATTTACCATTACGGGAAGTAAAATTTCTCTGTCTTCTGCAATTTTGTATGCCTGAATGATTTTATCTCCTACTTCCTGATTTGTTTCAGCATACAGCTGAATCCATCCCGTATCTCTTTGTGCTACTGAATCCGACTGATCATTCCATATACTTATGGGGGCAGATAATGCTCTGTTGGCATTTGTCATTACTATCGGCAGCCGCATTCCGCTCGCTATAAATAAAATTTCATGCATCAATGCCAGTCCCTGTGAAGATGTCGCGGTATATGTTCGGACACCGCTTGCAGATGCTCCGACACAGGCCGAAATTGCCGAATGTTCTGATTCCGCATATATTATTTTTGCATTTAATTTTCCGTCTGCAACAATTTGTGATAAATTTTCAGGTATGTGTGTTTGCGGAGTTATAGGGTATATTGTCAGCACTGCTGGCCTGCATAATACCACAACTTCTGCTACCACCTCTGAACCTTCAAGAATGGTTTTCACTTTTAAAAATTTTAGGAAAAAATTTTATCAAATTTATTTGTAATAATTATGAATTAAAATAATTAAAAATGTAAAATAAAAGTAACTATTTAGTCCCAAAAAATTAGGTGCTGCCCCACTAAAATTGGGATAATTATATATTTGTTTTTTTACTAAATCTTTATAAGTTATAGGACTTACTTAGATTATTTTGTAAATGAACATAAAAAGTCAAGAATTCATATTTGTTTTGTGTATGTCCTGTAATGTTTAAAATTAAATTTATAATATTCAATTTTAATTTTTAAGCAGATTTTTAAAAAATATATCACAAATTAATTATCCCAACTTAAAGGGATGAGCACCTAATTTTTAATCAATAATTCGGTCGGA
>MNZY01000117.1 GCA_001873845.1 Candidatus Altarchaeum sp. CG2_30_32_3053
CAGTGATTATTGTAAGAAACGAAGATAAGGAAAAAATTCTTAAATTTTTGCAACACGATGCACTAGTAGAGATAAGAAAAATTGTTCTCCAAAAGAGCGATAAAATTAAACTTGCAAAGAAATCTTAAATACGAATTTATCTACCAATTTATAATTATTTTGTGTTAGCTCTATCGTAAAAAGTTGTCAAGTAGAGTAACTAATATATTTGTTTTTTATAACTATTTGAAAAAACATAGTTTGTAATAGCACTAATAAGACATTATGCAATTTTACTGAAAATCTTTTGGATTTTCAATCTTTTAAAATTTACGAAATTTTAAAATACTGAAACCTTCGGTTTCAATCTTTAAAAAATCTGTGGGATTTTTTAAATACTAAAAATCTTTGAGATTTTCAATCTTTTAAAATCTTTTGGATTTTTAAATGATATTTCAAAAATTTATTTACTAAAAATATAATTTTTACGCAGATTTTTAAAAAATATCTCACAAATGAGGTTAATTTATAGGGATGAGCACATATCGTTGAATTTTTAAATTTAAATGTAGCAGGAAGCGAGTTTAGGCAATTGCTGAATGAAATTTTTCCCGAAAGTTATGGGTTATTATTATATTATACTTATTATTTACTTTTTACTTATAAGTATATTTACTTTTTACCTATTATTTACTTATTTTACAATCTTAATTCTAAACCTATAAATTTAAATTTTATAAATTCTAAAATGGAACAACAAGTGCTGGAAAAATATATTGAATCCGGAAAAATCGCAAAAGAAGTTGTTGAATGGAGCAAAAATTTAATAAGACCTGATGCAAAAATTCTTGATGTTGTAGAAACCATTGAAGGCAGGATAAAAGAAAAAAATGCGCAAATCGCTTTTCCGGTAAATATTTCCATAAATAGCATTGCCGCACATTCAACACCTGCATGGAATGATGTGTCTGTTATCGGAGAAAGCGTTGTTAAAATAGATATAGGTGTTGCAGTTGAGGGATACATTGCCGATATTGCTTATACGGTTGATTTAACTGGAAAGTATGCAAAAATGTTGGATGCAAATAAAGCGGCCTTGGAAAACGCATTAAAAATTTTAAAACCAAATTTAAAAATTTCAGAAATCGGAAAAGTTATAGAAGAAACAATAAAAAGTTACGGATACAAACCAATTGAAAATTTAACCGGCCATCAAATTGCTCAATATGTGCTGCATGCAGGTCTTTCAATTCCAAATGTTCATATAAATTCAAACCAGACCTTAACAGAAGATATGGTTATAGCAATAGAACCGTTCGTCACTAACGGAATCGGAACAGTAATAGAAACAAATAAGTGTGAAATTTATAGTTTAATGCAGATTAAGCCGGTAAGGATGACAGAAGAGAGAAATTTGTTAAAAGACATTGAAGCAAGAAAAAGTATGCCGTTCGCAAAAAGATGGTTTTCCAGGACAATTAAAGAAACAAACTTAAATTTAATACTTCAGGATATGGTGAACAGGAATATAATAAGAAAACACAGAATGTTTAGGGAAAAAAGTGACGGGATAGTGAGCCAGTTTGAGCATACTGTAATAATAACAAAGGATGGGGCGGTAATAACAACATTATAAGTATAAGAACAATAACTTTTTGTAACTATTTTCAAAATGAAATTTTGAAAATCTCCGAACGAGGTGGGGTGATTTATTTTTATTTCATTTAACTGCTGCCCTTAACTTTTTAAATAATTAACATGAGAATGTCAAATTAAAGGTAAGTTAAAGTGACAAAATTTTACCTTTAATCACGGCTAATCTGACAAACTCAAGTTAATATTCTGAAACAAAAAATTACAGGTTTTAGTTAATGAAGTAATTACCTGGACAAGTATAAAAATTCTGAAATTTCTACAATTGCGATTGAAATTATCTATGCAATTTGTAAAGACGCAAAGATTTTGAAATATCCGAACGAAGTGAGGTTAATTTAAAGGGATGAGCACCAAAGTTTAAATTTCAACCTTTTAAATTTCAACCTTTTACCTTTTATCTTTAAAATGTTCCCTGAAAAATACGCCCCGAAAAGACCTGACGATATTACTGACAAAACAGCAGCAAAGGAAGTAAGCGAATGGATTAAAAATTTTGAATTAGAAAGAGGGGCAGGCAAAAAAACCAAAAAAACAAACACAGCACTTATGCTTTCCGGCAACAGCGGTGTTGGAAAAACCGCCTTGATAAATGCGCTCGCAAACGAATATAATTATGAAATTTTATATGCTAATAAAGAAAACATTGAACACTTTGAGTCATACGCCCAAATGTCAGGGCTGTTTAACAAACGGCTGATAGTCATAGACAACGCCGAAACAATAAATTTTAAAGAAATTTTAAATTTCATTGCGACTTCAAAAAACCCAATAATAGTTACAACAACCGATGCCGGAAACAAAAAATTTCAAGGTGTTACAAAATTTTGCAAATCAGTACAAATGCGAAAACCGACATACTTACAGGTTTCAAAAGTCCTTGAAAAAATCTGCGTTGCTGAAGGAATTGCAGCTGATAAAAAAATTCTGGATGAAATTTCAAAGAATGCCTGCGGAAACATAAGAAGTGCGCTCATTGACCTTGAAGTTGCGGCAACAGGAAGAAAGAAAATTTCAGAGACAGATTTAATTCTTGAAACAAGGGATATAACAATTGACATATTCAAAGGACTTCAGAGGATTTTTAAAGCAAAAAATTTATCCGAGTCAGTGGATGCCTACAACGAGATTGATGAAGAGCCGAGAAATATGCTGTTGTGGTTTGATGAAAATATTCCCGAAGAATATAAAAGTCCGGAGGAAATTGAGCAAGCATATTATCTGATTTCAAGAGCAGATGTTTTTCTCGGTAGAATCACAAACAGACAATACTGGGGATTTTTAAGATATGTCCAGAAATATATTGTGGGCATAAGCACTGCAAAAAATAATGTAAATTTTTCGTTTGTTAGGTATAAATTTCCTTCGTTTCTCTCAAAGATGAGCAGGACAAAGGCCGGCAAAGCGATGAATCGCGTAATCGGAAGAAAAATTTCTCCGTTTTTGCACATTCCTCCAAGATTGGCAACGCCTTATATTTTGCTTTTCTCCCTCATGCTTAAAAAAGGAAAAAGTAAGGAAGATGACTTTATTAACACTTACAAATTTAATGATGATGAAATGGAATATTTAAGGGATTACGGAGAAGGATTGAATGTGTAAATTTGAAGTGTAAATTTTATAAATTTAATCTACTTGACAACTTTTTATGAAGGAGTTAACACAAAATAATTATAAAATCACAAATAAATTTGTATTTCCAATGAAATATTTGGCCACTCTAAAAACAAAGGGTAAATTTTTTAAGTTTTCACGAGTAAGTCCTGTTAATTTTTAAATGGTCACATTTTTCAATAAATTTTTGCAAATTTGAATACAAATTGATCAACTCACGAACAAAAAGTTGTCATCTAGAGTAAATAATGAAAAATATTAATAATTATAGGTGTAAAAAGATAAGTTTTTAACTATAA
>MNZY01000115.1 GCA_001873845.1 Candidatus Altarchaeum sp. CG2_30_32_3053
AAAACCCTCAATATTCTCCACTTTTAAAGTGGTTCTATTTACAAAATCAAGCTTTTTCATTTTGATTACTTACATAATAATATATATTAGATATATATCATTAAATAAATAAAACTTTTGAACGACAAGAAACTTATTTTAAAAAACAGAAGGATTTTTATAAGAAGAGTTGCATTCTCTTACAACTTGTTGACATAACCCTGAAAGGTGCTCCTGTAGCCAATGTTAATTTAGATGAGCTAGCAGGAAAAACAGACTTGTATAGTGGAAGAGAATTATCTCAAATTTGTACCGATGTTAAAAACAAGGCAGTAAGAAAAACAATTGAAAATAAAAAAGATGTCCCAATTGCGATGAAACATTTTGAAGATACTATTGCAAAGAGAAAGCCAAGCATAAGTAAAGAAGAAGTTGAAAGATTTCTGAAACTCAAAGAAAAATGGTCAAATGCATGAATTAATAAGATTTTTGCAGGGAGTTATAACTTGGAATTTTGGTAAATTTTATTTATATTGATTTTCATGAGGGTTATTTTTATTTAATTTGTTCATTTACCCAAAACTCCAAAACAAATATTTTGTCCAAAAAGGATATTTTAATATTTATACTTTTAATCTAAATTTATAATAATTAACAAAAATTTAATAAAAATCAAAAATAAACAAATGAAAATGGGGATATTGAATATGCTTCTTGGGAGGAAGAATATAAATGATATTTCTATGGAAGAACTTGAAAATGAAAAAATCCGTCTCACCGTGGAAGAAAAGAATCTCTTGTCTAAAAAAGATAAAATTATAGAGATAGCAGAAAAACTGCTTCAGGAAGATGCAAAGGCAATCTCAGAAATGGAAAAAAAAGTAATTAAAAGAAAACTTAGCGAAAAAGATAACGAAATAAAGGATATAAAGGAAAAACTTGAAGAAATATCCCAAAAGATATCTGTGGTTGATGCATTTATACGACTTAAAAAGGAAGAAAAAAAACTCATAGAAAAAGGTCTGTGGCAGGTTATATCAAAGATGTCCATGAGGGAACTTGAAGATACTCTGGTGAAGAAAGAAATAAAAGATGAGGAAAGAAGTGATATGTTGAAAGATATATTGTCCATAGTAGGTAAAAGATAGTAAAGATAGTAAAGATAGTAAAAATAGAGAAACTGGCAGGTAATTTCGGATAAATTTCGGATAAATTTCGGATATATTTCGGATAAGTATAAAATTTAAACAAGAACAATAAAATACGCAAAAAATTTAAAATGAAATTCATAAGCAAAGTTATAATAATTGCAGTAGTGCTGATTTTAACTGCACAATTTGCACAGGCAGAGGACTGGCCAATGCGCGGGCACGATTTAGAACACTCCGGAGAGACATCAGATATAATTCAAAATCCTGTAAATCTGGGACTGATATGGAAATTTGAAACTGGAAATGATGTGTATTCATCACCCGCAATTTCAGAAAATTTTGTTTATGTTGGTTCTGATGATAGTTATATTTATTGTCTGAATAAAAACACGGGGGAACTGATATGGAAATTTGAAACTAAAAGTAATGTGGATTCATCACCAGCAATTTCAGAAAATTTTGTTTATGTTGGTTCTTGGGATAATTATGTTTATTGTCTGAATAAAAACACAGGGGAACTGATATGGAAATTTGAAACTGGAAATATGGTGGATTCATCACCAGCAATTTCAGAAAATTTTGTTTATGTTGGTTCTGATGACAATTACATTTATTGTTTAAACAAGCGGACAGGGAAACTGATATGGAAATTTAAAACTGGAAGTATTGTGGATTCATTACCCATAATTTCAGAAAATTATGTTTATGTCGGTTCTCGTGACAATTACATTTATTGTTTAAACAAGCAGACAGGGAAACTGATATGGAAATTTGAAACTGGAGATGATGTACATTCATCACCCGCAATTTCAGAAAATTTTGTTTATGTTGGTTCTTATGATAATTATATTTATTGTTTGAACAAGTGGACAGGGAAACTGATATGGAAATTTGAAACTGGAGAGCATGTGAGTTCATCACCAGCAATTTCAGAAAATTTTGTTTATGTCGGTTCTGGTGATAATTATATTTATTGTTTGAACAAGCAGACAGGGGAACTGATATGGAAATTTGAAACTGGAAGTTGGGTGTATTCATCACCCACAATTTCAGGAAATTTTGTTTATGTTGGTTCTGGTGATAATTATATTTATTGTTTAAACAAGCAGACAGGGGAACTGATATGGAAATTTAAAACTGGAAGTTGTGTGTCTTCATCACCCGCAATTTCAGGAAATTTTGTTTATGTCGGTTCTTATGATAATTATATTTATGCGTTTGCTGAAATAAATAAAGTTGTTGGCTCAACCTGCTCAGGGAATTCAGAATGTAAAAGTGGTAATTGCTTTAAAGGAACATGTAGAGAAATAGGATACTGTGATTCAGATTCTGATTGTTCTTTCGGAAAATATTGCGAAAACGATAAATGTGCGGATTTAAAAGAAACTGGCATGTGGTGTTCTGAGGATTCAGAATGTAAAAGCAAAAAATGTTTTAAAGAGGTGTGCAGAGAACAAGAAAATAGTAACTCATTTTTGTTTTTGATAATTGGAGGTGTTGCCCTGATAATAATTGTAATTTTTTTGAGAGTAAAAGGAAAAAGTAAAGAAAAGGAAGTAAAAGAACCAAAACAAGAGCCAATGTGGATAAAACCAGAACCTGAACCAAAAAGAGAACCTGAACCAAAAAGAGAACCTGAACCACAAATGCCTGTTGAACATAAACCACCTCAAAAATTCTCCCGCTCATTTCCAGCAGAATTAGAAGAAAATTATGATGATGCAAAATTCATCGGCGAAGGCGGATTTGCTTATGTATTTAAAGCAAAAAGCAAAAAAGACAACCGGTTTGTTGCAATAAAAATTCCAAAAGAGATGAATGAAAAAATAGGCAAAACATTCCTAAAAGAAATCAGAATATGGGGGGATTTGTATCACAAAAACATTGCTAAATTCTACGATGCAAACATTTATCCCCGTGCGTATTTTGAAATAGAATATGTTGGTGGGGGGTCTTTAGAGGGTATAAAAAAGCCAGTTGATATTGAAAGAGCAGCAAAATTAATATATAATTTATTACAGGGACTCACAGAAGCACATTCAAAAAACATATATCACCTTGATTTAAAGCCGAGTAACATATTGTTAACCTTGAATGAAGAGCCAAAGATAACCGACTGGGGTTTAAGCAAAATAGCTAAAGATTCAAAATACACAGCAGTTACAGGATATACATTAATGTACGCTGCTCCTGAATTAATTTCTCCCAAGGATTTTGGAAAAGCAGATTGCAGAACAGATATATTCCAGATTGGAATTATATTTTATGAACTTGTTACTGGAAA
>MNZY01000114.1:0-3431 GCA_001873845.1 Candidatus Altarchaeum sp. CG2_30_32_3053
ACAACATTTTAGAAATTTTTCCATAAAATTTTAATTTTATTACAACTTGTCAAGTCTTTTTAATTAGTTGGTTCTTAATTTTTTTTTAGTAATTGATATTCATTGATTTTAAATGTGATTTATCAACGATGTGCTCATTTCCAAACAACTTTAATATTTCTATTTCTTCATAATTTGGTCTCACAAGTTTAAGTATTGTTTTATTATTTTTACACATATCAATTTCTCCAACAATTCCTCTTTTAAACATTTCGTGGACTTTTTGTGGACTTTTTATATCAATATCTTTTTTCCTCAAACGATTTGCAATTGTGACATTTAACAGATATGAAAGAACGCATATTGTATAATGTGCCTTTATATGCTTTGATGTCCAAACATAAAAAGGGTGTATTTTGATGAATGATTTTACATTCTTAAATGCTTCTTCTATATGGTTTTTGTCTATGTACTTGGAAATTAGTTCTGGGAGCATAAACTCTTTAAGGCCATCCTCTTTTGAACAAATATTTGTAACAATTACCCATAGACCATCAGTTCTTCCGGCTTTCTTTATATTCTCTTTTGCCTTCTTTGTATCAGTAAGTATCGTTATATGAAAACTTTTTATTTCTTTATTGTTGTCCTTTATGACTATGGGGTCAAGTGTATAATCCATAAATTTTATTGCCCCCATCTTTTTAAGTTTCTCATTAATTCTATTTCCCGTTGTTGTTTTATTTCTGCTCTTTTTTGGCACCAATAGCAGTTTGTTTTCCTCTTCAAGATACGCCTTCGCTTTTTGTATTGCCTCATCGCGAGATTTTCTTTCATCTACAAACATCGTTGGATTGAATACTAAAACATCACACCTGTCATCAATCATTCCAAAGTCGCTATAATATGTTTCGTCGTTATATTTTATAAATCCCGTTTGTGTTATTTGTTCAAGTATGTTTTCTTCGGTAAGCGTTTCAAATCTATCTATGTTAATGTTTTCTATGTTTGAAATTTGGCTCTTATCTAATGTAGCAATATAAAAATATTTTTGATCTTCAAGATGTTTGGGATTGGCATCAGAAACCATCCCTCTATCAAAAACTAATATCATTTCGTTATCGCTGATTTTAAATTGCTCCTTCCACTTGATTAACAGTCCTTTTAATGTTTTGACATCAGCAGTATAATCTTCTAGAATGTCCCACGCAAACGGATATCCCTTTGAGTTTATAAGAAGGGAAAGAACAATCTTCTTTTCTCTATAACCATTACTTTTTGTTATTCCCGAATGTGCCAGCATACATTTTCTTCCCTCAAAATAAGAATCTGTAAGATCATAAAAAACAATTATAAAACTATCTTTATCTCTTTCTTTTAACGTTTGGTATAGGTATTTTTCTATTTATTTTTTTTCTATCTTCAATTTCATCAAGTTCTCTAAATATTTTTGTTTTGTTTACACATTCGCTATTTACATGAAGAATTGAATTTAACATTGTCTTTTTAAACCATTCCACAGCAGTTAAATAGCTTCCAGGATCCAAACAGCGATATATTGTTAGAATCTCGGCAATTTTTGAGGTTTGTACATTTTTCTTTGGATCTTCTAAAAATACTTCTGAAAGCTTCCATGAGTTCCATATTTCATTTAAAAACGCAACATTAAGATATTGCCAATGTTCTTTAAATACAACCTCTTCTATTGTTGTAACAATTATGTCTTTACTTTGTTCATTAAGCTTAAAAATCTTCGTATTTCTTCCGTTCTTTCATCACTTAATTTACCTATGCGCAACAATAATCTTTTATTGTTTTTCTTGGTTTTTCTGTCATAGTAAGGTTCTGCAATACTATAGTATTTATAGACTTTACCATTATTTTTTTTTCACTGGTTGACATAATATCTGTAAAGTTTTCATGGTCGGTTCTTAAAAATATATTAAAAATAGGAATACATATATTTGTAATAAATAAAAAATAAAAATTAGTTCTTAAAAATAATAAAAAACAAGAAAAGAACATAGAAATAGAGAGATTTTTACTTAATTTAAGAAAACAAATTGTTAAAACAAGAAATCATGGGAAACATGGGATAAAAGACAAGATAATAACCGATAATTCAAAAGACAAAAATTCAAATTCACTGAAAGACGCGAATGAAGCGAGAATAATTATGAAAGTAAGTATGTGTAAGTGTGTGTGTGTGATAAAACAACCCTATTAAAGCCCCAGATGAGGATCGAACTCACGAACCTACCGCTTACAAGGCGGTCGCTCTACCACTGAGCTACTGAGGCATCTAAAGACAATATTTAATAATTAAATTTCAGGATTAAATTTATAAAAATTTTATAAAAATGGGGCTGCCGAGATTTGAACTCAGGTCGCCAGCACCCCAAGCTGGTAGGATACCAGACTACCCTACAGCCCCATTAACTTTTTATGCGAGGGAAGGGATTCGAACCCTCGAAGGCTTACGCACACAGGAGCCTCGGTCCTGCCCCTTTGGCCACTTGGGAACCCCCGCTTAAATTTAATCAGTCATGTCTTTGAAAGATAACCTCACTATCGTTCAGATATCGTTCGGACATATTTAAAATCTTTGCGATTTTAAACATAATTAGACTGCTATAATGACAAGCCTACAAAGTAGATCGTATTCCTGTGTAATAATCTGTGTATAAGTGGCGGCTACATCTATATAAATCTTATGGAGCTTTTTTAAAAGCTACCGCTGTACTTAGACCGATGAGCCGCCTCTTTTATATTAAATTTTTCATAAATAAATTTAAAATACAAACATAAATTTAATAAATTTAAAACAAAAAATATCATCGGAAGGGCCTACAGGATCTCTAAATTTTTTGAGAATTCTTTTCAGAATATCTCTTTATTTAAAGTGAGAAACCGCCCTAATAAGCACTAATCGCAATGTGCGAATTCCTCTGCGGGATATCGCCGATATATCGAGATTGTATAATGGCGGAAGACCTGTTCGACCCGACAGGAATTAAAAATGTATAAAGATAAAATAAAATAATTTAAAATAAAATAGTAAAAAATAAAAAAATATTTTGGGAAAATTTAAATTATTAAATGTAGAAATGAATAAAGATAAATAAAGGTAAAATAAATTTATCCGGGTTTGTTTCTACCGCAACTTATTATACGAGTTTTTTATAAAAATTCTTTTTGTTAATAATTAAAACCTAGTATATTAAAAAAGATGGAAAAAGAAGTTCAATACGGACAAAATGAAGCAGATAAACCTGAAGGAAGTAATATTACAGATAGAGGAGATAACGAGGCAGACAATAAAGCAGATAACGAGGCAGACAATAAAGCAGATAACGAGGCCAATAATAAAGCAGACAATAAGATAGTTAATAATATAAATGCCGACAACGATATAAATGCCGACAACGATATAAATGCCGACAACGATATAAATG
>MNZY01000114.1:3452-6740 GCA_001873845.1 Candidatus Altarchaeum sp. CG2_30_32_3053
ACGATATAAATGCCGACAACGATATAAATGCCGACAACGATATAAATGCCGACAACGATATAAATGCCGATAAAAATATAAATTATAGTGGCAGCAGCATTATTGTTCTTGAGGGACTTGCAGCCGTAAGAAAAAGGCCTGCAATGTACATCGGAAACACAAATATTTCCGGCTTGCATCACCTGATTTATGAAATTGTAGATAACAGCATAGATGAAGCAATGGCAGGATTTTGTAGTAAAATTGAAGTAACATTGCATAAAGATAATTCTATAACTGTATTGGATAATGGCAGAGGAATTCCTGTTGATATTATGCCAAAATATAATAAAAGTGCTCTTGAAGTAGTTATGACATTTTTACATGCAGGCGGAAAATTTGGGCATAACACATATAAAGTATCCGGAGGATTACACGGAGTGGGAGCAAGCGTTGTCAATGGGTTATCCGAATTTTTTGAGGTTGAGGTCTATAGAAACGGAAAAATTTATTATCAGAAATATGAAAAGGGAATCCCTGTTTGTGAAGTTAAAATCACGGGAGAAGCAAATAACATAGGAACAAAGATTCATTTTATGCCAGACACAGAAATTTTTAAAGAGATAAATTTTAATCTTACAACAATTATTTCAAGATTGAGGGAGTTATCTTTTTTAAATAAAGGACTGAGAATAATCGTTGCCGATGAACGGATAGAAAATGACAATATTAAAGAATTTTGCTACGAAGGAGGAATTAAAGAATTTGTAACCTATCTGAATGAAAACAAAAAAGTACTTCACAATGTAATACATATTGAAAAATTTAAGGATGATGTTGTAGTTGAAATTGCGTTGCAGTATAATGGCGGATATAGTGAAAATATACTTTCATTTGCAAATAACATTCATACAATTGACGGTGGATTTCATGTTGTGGGATTTAAGGCAGCATTAAACAAGGTTGTAAATAAATATGTAAAAGAAAATAAAGTCCTTAAAGAAGATGAAAAATTAGAAGGAGAGGATATCCGGGAGGGATTAACGGGGGTAATAAGTGTAAAGATGAGAAATCCCGAGTTTGAAGGACAGACAAAGACACGGTTAGGGAATAATAATATCAGAGGAATTGTGGACGGAATTGTAAGCGAGTATCTAATGGATTATTTTGAGAAACATCCGAATGATGCGAAAAACATTTTGACAAAAGCAGCCAATGCTATGAAGGCAAGAAATGCAGCGAGAAAGGCAAAAGAATTAGTGAGGCGAAAAGGTATATTTGACAAGGCGTCTCTTCCGGGAAAACTTGCTGACTGTGCAAACAATGATGCAGAAAAATGCGAGATATATATTGTGGAAGGTGATAGTGCAGGCGGCTGTTTTTCAGGCGATACAAAGGTGGCATTATTAGACGGAAGAAATCTCTCTTTTAAAGAGCTGGTAAAAGAAGATATTGAAGGAAAAAGGAATTATTGTTATACAATTAAGAAAGACAAAGGTCTTGGGGTTGGTTTAATAGAAAATCCAAGAATGACTAAAAAAAATACCAAAGTAATTAAAATAATTCTTGATAATGATGGAGAAATTATCTGTACTCCTGAGCACCTGTTCATGTTAAGGGACAACAGTTATTGTATGGCAAAGAACCTGACAAATACGGACAGCATTATGCCTCTCGTAAGAAAACTATCAGTAATAGAAGGAAAGATAACAATAGAGAGATATGAAATGGTTTATGGCCCGCGGAGTAATAAATGGCTCTTTACACATATACTTGCAGATAATTACAATCTTGAAAACAGAATAAATAAAGAAAGCGACGGAGCGCACAAACACCCTATTGATTTTAATAAATTAAATAACAATCCTGAAAACATTCAGAGATTATCAAAAGAAGAACATATAAAATTACATGCAGAAATCCCTGAAAAAACAACCTGTGGGGAGGATGTTGTACAAAAGTGCAAAGAAATTCATCAAGGTCATGATTTTAGAAAAAACATGAGCGAAGTTATGTCGTCCAGGGATATGAAAAAAATGCCTTCAGAACATAGGATGTATTTGCAAAAAGAAGAAAACAGAAAACTCCAATCTGAAAAGACAATGAAATTTTTTGCAGAAAATCCTGATGTCAGGAAAAAATTAAGCAATGCAGCAAAAGAACAATTGAGTGGTATTGATTTAAAACGAAATGTCTCTTATTATAAAACATATTTCAAACATACAATTGGTTTTATGAAGCAGTTAATGGATAATTATGGAAATTTAGATAATTATGACATAAAAATGGTTAAGTCCAAAAATAAACATTTGCTTGAATACGAAACATTTTCAAAAAGATTTTTTGGTGGTGATAAAAACGCGATGACCGAAGCTGTTAAAAATTACAACCACAAAATAAAAAAAATAGTAGAAATAGATCAAAAAATTGATGTTTATGATTTGGAAGTTAAAGGAACTCATAACTTTGCACTTTCTTCCGGAATATTTGTTCACAATTCAGCAAAATTAGCGAGAAACAAGGAATTTCAGGCAATACTTCCGTTAAAGGGAAAAATTTTAAATGTAGAAAAGGCACGACTTGATAAAATTTTAGAAAATAATGAAATAATAGCAATGATTACGGCAATTGGTACGGGAATAAGCGAGGACTTTAACATTGCAAAGTTAAGATATGGTAAAATTATTTGTATGACTGATGCAGATGTTGACGGTTCGCACATAAGGACATTGTTACTTACCTTCTTTTACAGGTATATGAAGCAATTAGTAGAAAAAGGACACATATTTATCGCATTGCCTCCTCTTTACAGAGTTAAGAAAGGAAAAATTGAACAATATCTCTATAGTGATGATGAATTAAAGAAATTTTCAGAAGAAAATGGAAGGGAAGGAATAACAATTCAGAGATATAAGGGATTGGGTGAAATGAATCCCGAACAATTATGGACCACGACAATGAATATGCAGAACAGAAAGGTTGTAAAGGTTACTATTGCAGATGCTGTTGAGGCAGACAGAATCTTTACTTTGCTTATGGGTGAAGAGGTTGAACCAAGAAGGGAGTTTATACAGAAGCATGCACTTGAAGTAATAAATTTGGATATATGAAAATTGGTGCTGCCCCACTAAAATTGGGATAATTATATATTTGTTTTTTTTACTAATATTTTTACAAGTTATAGGACTTACTTAGATTATTTTGTAAATGAACATAAAAAGTCAAGAATTCATATTTGTTTTGTGTATGTCCTATAATGTTTAAAATTAAATTTATAATATTCAATTTTAATTTTTAAGCAGATTTTTA
>MNZY01000216.1 GCA_001873845.1 Candidatus Altarchaeum sp. CG2_30_32_3053
CCGTACCCTTTTTTTGTATGTTTTTTAGATATAAAAACACATAATCTTTTTGAATTTTCATAAAATAAATGAAAATTCAGTGATAAAAAAGTTACATTCATGGGAATTTTATCGGTACAACTTATTTTGACATCTTTTGATAATATTGTTTTTGTCCATATTTATTCTTCAAATCATAATATGTAATATTGATGTTCAAAATAAATGATCAAAAGTTGAAATTTTCACTATAATTTAATTATATTTAATATCCTGTTCATAATTTATAATAAAATTTAGGTTTACCAAAAATTTATAAATTTAAGTAAAATTTTTAAGAAAATTTAAAAATAAAACAAAAATAAAATGGCAACAGTATCCATAATATATTGGAGCGGGACAGGAAACACAGAAATAATGGCAGAAGCAATAAAAGAGGGCGCAGAAAGTGCAGGAGTTAGTGTTTCAATAAAATTAGTTGACAATGCAAGTATTGATGATGTAAAAGATGCAAACGCAGTAATTCTTGGCTCACCGTCAACGGGTGCCGAAGTCCTTGCAGATGAAATGGAAGATTTTGTAAGTCAAATGGAAAAAGAAGGAATAAAAAACAAGATTGCAGGCGCATTTGGAAGTTATGACTGGGGCGATGGACAGTGGATGATGGATTTTGTTGAAAGATTAAAGAAAGACGGTTTTGGTGTCGTAGAAGATGGCCTGACAATTCATTTAACTCCTGGTGATGAAGAAAAAGAACAGTGCAGGGAATATGGAAAACAAATTGCAGAAAAGGTAAAATAAAAATTTATAAAGTATATAAATTAAAATAAACAGATTAAAATTAAAATGGATAAAAAAATAATAGGGATGATGGGTTTGACTGGTTTTTTAATAATAGGAATTATTTTACTAAGCGGATGCATAGAAGAAAAACCAAAAGAAAATTTAACGCAGGAACAAATACTTGTGGCAGTAAGTATTCTTCCACAGATAGAATTTGTTGAAAAAGTCGGCGGGGATAAAGTAAAGGTTATGGTTATGGTTCCACCCGGAGCATCTCCACACACCTACGAGCCGACACCAAATCAGATGATTGATTTGAGCAATGCAAAAATATATGCCAAGGTTGGAAGCGGGGTTGAATTTGAACTCGGATGGATGGATAAAATTGCGGACCTTAATAAAAATATGCTCGTTGTTGACTGCTCTGATGGAATAAAATTAATGGATATTGCAGAAGAAGAGAAAAAAGCGCATAAAAAAGCGCATAAAAAAGCGCATGAAGCAGAAGAAGCAGGAGAGGAAAATAAAAAACACGAAGAACACGAAGAGAGCAGCAAAGACCCGCATATATGGCTTTCACCGAAGAATGCAAAGATAATGGCAGAGAATATTTATAAAGGACTAATCAAGGTAGATCCTGCTAATAAGGAATACTACTGGAAAAACATGGAAATATACATTGCCGAACTAGATGAAATTGACAGAAAAATTTCAGAGAAACTGAAAAATTTAAGCAACAGAAAAATTCTGGTCTTCCATCCCGCATGGGGGTACTTTTGCAAAGATTATAATTTAACTCAGGTTGCAATTGAAAAATCAGGAAAAGAACCAACACCTGAAGGAATTAGAAACTTGATAACACAGGCAAAAGAAAATAACATAAGCATTATATTTGCATCGCCAGAATTCAGCACAAGGAGCGCAGAGGCCATAGCAAATGAAATAAACGGAAAGGTTGTGCTTATATCCCCACTGGAGAGAAATTATACTGCCAATTTATACAAGGTTGCTGATATGTTTTCAAAAATTTAATATCTAATAAACAAATTTAAAAAATGTTTATAAATAAAAAAATGGTACGAAAGGAGAAAGGAGTAAAGAAATTTTACTCTTTGTTGGATAAGGACAACAATGAAATAGGGGTGTTTTCTGGGGCGAGCCCAAGGGCGGCGGCAATAAAATGTGCGAGAAGAGGACACAAAGAAATTAGATTGCGAGAGCATAGAAAACTCAAAAGCCATGAGTGGATGGTTTTTGTTTACTCTGGAAGTAGAAAAACAGTTGCTGCACCACCAAAAGATAAAAGATTGCCCTGGATGAAAGATGAAATAACAGTTGGGACAGCTAAAAGAATACGTGCAGAGAAAATAAGCGAGTTAGAAAAGAAAAAAACAACGAGCAAAAAAAGTAAAAGGGGCAAGAAGTAAACATTGAATAATTAGTGTTCATCCATAATCCCGTAATTTTACTGAAAATCTGTAAGATTTTCAATCTTTAAAAATCTGTAAGATTTTTAAATTGTCAAAAACATAATAATTTACCTTGAAAAAGTTAAAATTTTTTAAAAATTTTATACTTTATGGATGGACACTAAATAGTTACAATAAAAATTTATAAAGGATATAAATTAAAATAACCAGATTAAATTTAAATTGGATAAAAAAATAACATTAGGACTAATGGGAAACCCGAACTGTGGGAAAACATCAACCTTTAACGCATTAACTGGAGCAAGACAGCATGTCGGCAACTGGCCAGGTAAAACAGTTGAAAAAAAAGAAGGAAGTTTCAAGCATAAAAATTATGACATAGAAGTTGTTGACTTGCCAGGAACCTATTCATTAACCGCTTATTCCTTAGAAGAACTCATAGCAAGAAATTATGTCGTTGATGAAAAACCGGATGTAGTAGTTGATATAATTGATTCAACAAACCTTGAAAGAAACCTGTATTTAGCGGTGCAGTTGATAGAAACAGGAGCGAATGTAATTTTAGCGTTTAACATGGCTGATCTTACAAAAAACTATGGTTTGAAAATAAATGTTAAACAAATTTCTGACTATCTCCATGTCCCGATTATTGAAATAACGGCACGAGATGGCACAGGAATTGAGGAATTAAAAGGGGCAATTATAAATTTATATGAAAAAGGGGAGGAAAAGGAAGCTAAGGCCAAAATAATCACCTACGGAAAAGAGATTGAAGAGCATCTTGAAAAATTTACAGAAATAATTAATAACAATATAAAACTTCCTGAAAAATACAATTCCAGGTGGATTGCTTTAAAATTGATTGAAAATGATAAAGAAGTTATAAAATTAATTGAAAATTTAGATACTAATCATGTTGTTTTAAAGGAAGCGGAAAGAATCAGGAAACATTTAACAGATATATTTGGTGAAGATATTGACACCGTGATTGCAGATGCACGCTATGGTTTTATTCACGGAATCATTGTAGAGAATGTTGAGAAAAAAGAGAAAAAAGAATCATTTGTTGATCAGGCGAAAAAGACACTTTCAAAACCAGTTTATGGCGCAACTCTTGCGGCAGGAACAATTATTGGTCTTATGTTTCTTTTCGCAGGTGGCGGGATTATGGAATCATTATCAGAGTTTCTTGAAACAGCAGGGGCTCCGGAATGGTTGATGTTAATACTTGTAGATACAATCGTTGTTGGAATCGGTGCGATCACCATATACATTCCGTTCGTGGTTTTAATTTTTCTTATATATGCATTGCTTGAAAGCAGCAGGATGATTAAGGGCGCAGATACACTCTCGGACCATCTTGACAGAATTACAACAAACAGAGCACTTGGAATTCCAATATTCCTTTTACTTATGTTCATTACATTTAATCTAACATTTGAAATTGGTGCGCCGTTATCAGATGTAACCGACTGGTTTATCGTAGATGTTATCGGCGGCGCAGTGGAGGGAATTTTAACATCAGCAAATGCTCCAGATTGGTTGCTGTCTTTAGCACTTGACGGTATTGTCGCGGGTGTTGGCTCTGTATTAGTATTTGTTCCGTTCATATTCATGATATTTCTAATTATTGCAATACTTGAAGATACAGGATACCTTGCAAGAGCGGCGTTTGTAATGGACAAAGTGATGCACAAGATCGGGCTTCACGGAAAAAGTTTTATTCCTATGCTTCTTGGATTTGGGTGTAATGTGCCTGCGATTATGGCAACGAGGGTTCTTGAAAATGAGAGAGACAGAATTTTAACCATACTTATAAATCCGTTTATGTCCTGCGGCGCCCGTCTTCCGGTTTACATACTTTTCACAGCAGCGTTCTTTACAGGAACCACCATGGTTTTTGGCTTTTCACTAAACACAGAAACAATTGTAATTTATTCGCTTTATCTGCTCGGAATATCGGTTGCAATTATCATGGGTTTGATTTTCAAGAATACGCTTTTCAAGGGTTTATCATCGCCGTTTGTTATGGAACTTCCGCCGTACAGGATGCCAACGCTTACAGGAGTGGCAATACATACATGGGAACGAGGATGGGTATTCATTAAGAAAGCTGGAACCGTTATATTTGCAATCGTCGTATTAATATGGTTTTTGGCAGCACTGCCAGCAGGAGTTGAATATGGTTCTGAAGATAGTTATATCGGAGGCATTGGAAAAACAATTTCATTCGTCTTTACACCGATTGGTGCAGGGGATTGGCAGAGTTCAGTTTCATTATTTTTCGGATTTCTTGCTAAAGAGGTTGTTGTCGGGTCGATGGGTGTTTTGTATGGAATTAATGGAGAAACAGGCTTAACTGAAGCATTACAATCTACATTCACACCGTTGAGTGCTTACGCATTCCTTGTTTTTGTGTTGCTTTATGTCCCCTGTATGGTTGCGGTTGCGACAATAAAGCGGGAAATTGGATGGAAATGGGCGATATTTGCTGTCTTTTACACGACAGCGGTTGCTTATATTGTGGCATTGATTGTGTATCAAGGAGGATTGTTGATTGGATTGGGATAAAAATAATAAAATAATAAAAATAATAAAATAATAAAAAATCAATCAAAGAAAATGAAAGAAAAAATATCAAAATGCGAGGGGAATTGCAGCAATTGCACTATGTGTTCAATAAATCAGGGAAAAAATAGGATAATTGGAATAAAAACCGTTTTAATCATACTATTAGGAGTATTGCTATTATCGGCATTACTTATGCCAGTAAAATCACACATGCAAGGAGCATCGGAACCACATGAGTTTGAATTAAAACCAATTATCTTAATTGACAATGGCAATGAAATTGAAATAACATTAGATAATATCAAAGATTATCACGGAGATTTATGTCCCGGGGTGGTAACTGTATTTAGACAGACACAAATCGGTATAAAACAATTATGGGGTGGGGATATTCCAGAAAGAGATGACATTAAAATTGTTTCACATTTTAAAAACGCAGAAGCACCGGTAATAAAGGGCAAATCCATGAAAGGAAGATATGATACATTCGTATACATTTTAAATAATACTGATAACCTTGAAATCAGGGATTGTGAAGGCGGAGTTGATTGCTTTAAAACCACAATTATAAGAAAATCAACCAACGAAGAATTTAATATAACTCTGAAGGATAATGTAAGTCCTGATGGCTTTTTTGAACTGATGAAGAAGGTGAAAATTACAAAAAACGCAAGCGATGATGAAAAAGAGGAATTTAAAACAAAATGGGAGGAATTCAGAGATAATGTTTTAACTAAAACCAACCATGATCTATTTGAATATGAAATAAAAAAGAAAAAACCGGAAACATTTTCAGTAACAAATGCGATATTTGGCGGAATTATAGTAATAATTTTAATTTTAATTTTATTAGTTATTGTGAAAAAGTTTAAATCAATCTAAAATTTAATAAATTAATAACAAAATGGAAAAGACATTGAATGAACTCAAAGTAGGAGATAAAACAGAGATAGTCAAACTTAAAGGTGTTGGAGATGTTAAAAGACGTCTTCTAGATATGGGCGTTGTTAAAGGCACAACCGTTGAAATTGAAAGGGTTGCACCGTTAGGCGACCCTATTGAAATTAAAATCAAAGGATATAATCTGAGTTTAAGAAAAGAAGAAGCATCTAAAATTATAGTAAAATAACAAAATAACATGGAAAGCAGGCCAAGTTTAAGAGAAGAATATATGCCTCTGTCTATGGCATCGGAAGGTACGAAGGTAAAAATCAAAAGAATGTATGGAGGTCATGGATTACTGAGGAGATTGCATGAACTTGGGTTGGTTGAAAATGGAGTTGTTGAGATAATAACAAACCATTTCCACGGACCGATGATTTTAAAGGTTTTTGATTCAAGGGTTGTTATTGGAAGGGGGCAGACACATAAAATTTTTGTTGAAAATGTATTCATAGAGCGTTGAGGATTACCTTGAGGTGATACATAACATAATCGCAGAGAAAGGTTATGCAAAAAAAAAAATAAAAAACAGGTAAATAAGTGAAATAAGTTCTGCTGAAATCATGCTCCTTTTCTGATACCTGTTTTTTTAATGAGTTATAAATTTGAATTTTTAAAATGGAAAATATACAAACCGCATTAATCTTAACATTTTTTGCAGGATTTTCAACAGGAATCGGAGCATTGATGGTATTTTTCATAAAGGAATTTAAACATAAGTATCTGTCGTTGTGTATGGGATTTTCTGCGGGCGTGATGATATATATCTCGTTTGTGGAAATGCTGAATGTCGCGATAGAGGATATTGGTTTCCTTCATGCAAATATTGCGTTTTTTCTTGGAATGGGATTTATTTATTTGATTGATATTTTAATTCCACACGAGTATATAGAAGAACATATCAAAAAAAATGCGATAAAAGGTCAGGAAAAGTTGATGGCAGCAGGTCTATTTGTTGCTCTTGGAATAACTATTCACAATTTTCCGGAAGGCATGGCTGTCTTAGTTGGCTCTTTAAAAGACATAGAATTAGGTATTGTTTTAGCGTTTGCTGTTGCAATTCACAATATTCCGGAAGGTATTGCGGTTTCAATGCCAATATATTATGCAACCAAAGATAAAAAGAAGGCGTTTAAATATGGATTTCTGTCAGGACTTGCAGAACCGATCGGAGCAATATTTGGTTTGATAATATTGCTTCCGTTTTTAAACGAATATCTTTTGAGCGCGGTGCTCGCATTTGTTGCAGGAATAATGATATTTATAAGTTTTGACGAACTTTTACCTTTGTCTTTAAAACACGGAGAGGAACATATAGCAATTATCGGATTGTTTTTGGGAATGCTCGTTATGTGTGTTTCACTGGTTTTGCTTGGAGGATAATAACCTAACGGTGTCAAATCATACTTTCTCTAATTAAATTTTATCAAAAAATAAATTTTTTTATCAAATAACTTTTTAACAAAAAGGACTAACCAAAAAGTATATTTAAAAATTTTAATTATTTTACTTGCTTTTTGGAAATATAACATTGTCAAGTTAAATACAAGCATAAAATTTAAATACATAAAATTTAAAATGGTTGACAAAAACATAAAGGTTAGCGAAAAAGTAGAAGAATATCTTGAAATAATGTATCGTCTGAAGGAGAAGGGAGAAAAGATAACAACAACGGTAATTGCATCATTACTTAAAATTTCACCTCCAAGTGTTACGGAAATGTTGGACAAACTGGCAAAACAGGGATATATAGAACATGAAAGATACAAGGAAATAATACTGACAAAAAAAGGTGAAGAATACGGAAAAAAAATACTTAACAGCCATAGGACTTGGGAAATTTTTCTCATCGACTTTCTCAGAATAAAGGTGCCTAAAGATGCAATCCATGAAACTGCCTGTAAACTGGAACATGTTTCATCTTCCGAAATAATAGAAGGTATTTCCAAATTGATAGAAAAGGAGGCAATCGAGCAGGACGAAACAAAACAAAAAAATGAAATTTCCCTCACTGATATGCACGAAGAGAATAACTGCACAGTCGCAAAAATATATTGTGGAAAATGTTGCGTGGACCAGTTGGAAAATTTGGGGGTTACATCAGGGAAGAAAATTAAAGTTATAAACAAACAGCCCTATGGGCCCATAACTATTGAGACAAGTCAAAGTAAAGTATCAATCGGAAGGAAAATAGCAGGTAATATTTGTGTAAAAATTTAAAAAATGAAATTTGCTCAATATTGAGTAGTAATCCACTCTTATTTTACGTGAGTATAAGGGTAATTTACCTCCACTTATTGAGCAAGTTCTCCTGTACAGTAAAATCATAATATATAGTCCGCAAAATTAAATTTATAATATTCTTTTAATTCTGCTTTCCAATTGTTGCTTTATTCACAAAGGCAAATAAATTTATATTCACCGGATATATTGTTGCGTTTTATATAAAAGTCGTTTTTGTTAAATCCATCAGTTCATCGGTAAGTTTAAATAAAAACCTGCCGATAAACTTTATAAGTTTTCATTCATAATATATCATTCAATAGAATATATACTATGGCAACAATAAACGAATCAATGGTGTTTGATGCACTCCTTGACTGGAATTTCTGGGAAATTTCAGTATCTCTATTAAGGAACGGGAATGCGAAGTTGAATTGCCGGAAAGAAAGTTAATCCTTGTGATTAAAGGCGTGAGAAGAAGCGGAAAAAGTTCAATCACATACAATTTAGCAAAAAAATTTGAGACAAAAGAAACGCTCATTATGAATTTTGAGGATCCGAGATTGAAAAATATTTACGCAGGCGACATACTTAAAGCGATAGAAATTTATCAGAGGAAGCTGGGTGTGAATAATCCGAAAATGACGGTCTTTGATGAAGTGCAAAATATAAAAAAATGGGAAAATATAGCGAGGTTGCTCGCCGAGGCGAGAAACATCAAAGTTGTTGTTACGGGTTCCTCTTCAAAATTGATGAGCGCGGAATATGCTTCTGTGCTTACAGGAAGACATATTGATAAAGAGATGTTTCCCCTGATTTTTAGGGAATTTGTCAACTGGAATGATATAAATGCAGATGGGATTGAAATGGACAAAAACAGGGCAGAGATTATGAATTTACTTGAAGAGTACCTAAAATATGGTGGTTTTCCAGAGGTTGTTCTTATGAAAAAAGATAAATTTAAACTTTTGCGCACATATTTTGATGATATTCTCACGAAAGACATTATTAGAAGATTTGGTATCAGAGAGATAAAAAAAATAGAGATACTTGCAAAAATATATCTTGCAAATGTTTCAACGCTTCAGTCGTTTAACAAATTGAAAAATGTTATAAGTGCATCCCTTGATACGGTTGAGAGATTTAGCAACTTTTTTGAAACTGCCCGGTTGTTTTTCTATGTTCCAAAATTTTCGTATGCTACTCTTAAAGAACAGGTCTTAAATCCGAAAAAGGTTTATTGCATTGATACCGGCTTAATCAATTCAATAGCGTTCAGATTTTCGGAAAATTTCGGACGACTGATGGAAAATTTAGTAGCCATAGAGTTATTCCGCAGGAGGTCGTATTGGCACAACGATTGGGAAATTTATTACTGGAAGGATTACCAACAACATGAGACAGATTTCATAGTTAAGGAGGGCCCAGAGGTCAGGCAATTAATACAGGTAACTTGTGCTTCTGGTAAAGATGAAATTGAAAAAAGAGAAATAGATGGATTGATTAAAGGCAGTGAGGAATTGAATTGTAAAAACTTACTAGTGATAACTCACGATTATGAAGATGAAATAAAGACTGAAAATAAAACAATGAGGTGTTTGCCTTTGTGGAAATGGCTCATAAATGTGAAATAAAAAGGTACAAAAATTGAGGTAAATTTCATCTGTATCGGTAAGTTTAAATAAAAACCTGCCGATAAAGTTTATAACTTTTCATTCATGAGACCTACTAAAACTAAAATTTATCTTTGCCTAAAATTTAATATTTAAACAAAAAGCAGCATATGGGAAAGTTTAAAGTGAATAAAATTTTACTCGCCGGAAATCCAAATGCCGGAAAATCGGCAATTTTTAACCCCCTGACAGAACCTAATGTCATTGTTTCAAATTATCCCGGAACAACGGCTGAATGGATAAAAGGAAGTGTCCGGATTGAAGGCAAAATTTATGAATTAACAAATACGCCCGGAACTGGTTATGTGCCATATGAATCGGGGACACTTTTTTTGATGTAATTAAATTTTGAACTAAATAAAAAGATTAATATGTAATATTTTTAATTACAAAATTGATCGTTTTTATATCAATCAATTTTCTACTTTCGCTCTTTGTGTGAATATACAACTTTTTCAATTTCATATCTAAAATTTGATTAATTAAATGTCCTTAATTCATTTGGCACTCAACTATCCATTTAGTTAGGATAAATTTTCATATTTTTTATTCTGTTCCTTCTTTTTGCTTTTCTTCCTTTTGTACTTCCTCATTAAGCAGCAATTTCTCAACCCTTTCAACAACCTCTTTCGGAGTGTAATATTTTCCCACACTTATTATTGTTGTATTCCCTCTTACTCCTTTTCCGGATTCCGAAAGTGCTAAAAATTCACCCTTTTGTAAATCATTCAGATACTCTCTAAACCACCTCATTGTCTTTGCTTTTTCTCCGAGCTCCTTGCACTTTTCTTCATACGCCTCATACGCCTCACCGGAAAGAATCGCATCCGAATGTATATCTATCAGTCGTTTATACCTTTTCTTAAAAATAGCATCTGCCACAGCATAAAGCACTATTATCAGATGCTTGTAAAGCCGCTTTATCCCTTCGTTTAAAGTATCTACATTTACAACATCGCACCCTTTTCTAACTTCTTCATGGGTTACTTTTGATTTTCCTTCTTTTTCTGTAATTTCTCCGGCGATCTGAAATAAATTTAAAGCATATCTGACATCTCCGTCATAAGTTTTCCTCACATATCCTGCCGCATAATTTATTGCTGATTTTTCAACGGTTCCGTCATAAAATGCGAGATTTTTCCTTTCTTCCAAAATTTTTTCAAGCTGGGATGCCTCATATCTTTCAAAGAAAATATCTTTTTTTGATAAACTGCTTCGTGTCCGCGGATCAAGTTTTTCTTTAAATTTCATATCATTTGTTGTACTTATTATTGCTATTCCTCCATTAAAATTATCGCTTTCTTCCGGATTATCTGACAGATTGTCGTTTAAACTGGAATTCATCCTGACAAGATTATAAAATAAATTGTCTTTGTCAAAATTTTTTCTAATGGCATCAACTTCGTCTAATGAAACTAACAGGGCAATTTTTCCTCTTTTTAAGACCTTTTCAAGAAATTCATAAAGTTTCTCCACTGCAAGACCGTCAAGTTTATATCCGTAAATTTTATCCTCGTTGTTATTGTCGGGATTGCTGCCCCTGCCGGATGCGATTTCTTTAAGCCGTTCATCTTCCAATATTCTTAGTAAAACCTGATACTCCGTTGTTGCTTTTTCTCTGCAGTTTATATATTTTGTAATTATTTTGACTTTATTTAACTTATTTTCGTTATGCCCGTTTTTCTTTTGAAATTTTTCCATTTCATCAAATACTCTTTTTATCACGGATGTTTTTCCTGTTCCAGGCATCCCGTATATAAATATATTCATAGGCATACATCCACTGAACGCATCACTTAAAACAGAAGCCATTTTCGTACAATCTTTTTCCCTGCCCGGAAGTTTCAAGGGAATATATTCGGGACTTATTTTTCTTTTATCTTTAAAAATTTTAGTATAGCTGTTACAGATATTAAAAATATCTTTAAACAAATTTCCATCACTTTTTTTTGTTTCCGCTGTTTCCGCTGTTTCTTTTTCTTCGGTCATCTCCATCTTTAAAGGTATTAAAAGTATTAAAAGTATTAAATGTATTATAGTCATTTTACTGACTTTTTGTAGTAAAATGACTATACTCGTAAATTTGATAACTATGCAAAAAGTTAGCAAATTTACTATAAATTTATTAAATTTATTAAATTTATTAAATTTATTTTAATAAATTGTTAATTGTTAAAGTTATAATCTTATGTTGATATATTGTTAAAGTTATAATGTCATAATGTTAATTTAAAAAGGTATAAAAATTAAAATCAGATAAAAAATAAACGATAAACAAATAAACGATAAAAAATAAACAACAAATAAACAATAAACAAACAAACAACAATAAACAAACAACAATAAACAAACAATAAATAAAAATTTATAAATACATAAAATGGGCTTTTTTGACTGGTTATTTGGAAAAAAGGAAGAACCGAAAGCAACAGCACAGCAACCTGCAACAACAGGAAATGTAAATTTAAGCGAAGCAATGACTACTGCAACAAAAGAGGAAGAGACAATCAAAAGATATGTCAAAGTGACAGACCTGAATTCAATTGATAAAATTGATAAAATAAGGAGGGATTTGTTAGCGGGAAATGTCATAGTAGCCAATGTTAAAGAAATTTCAAAGAGCGGCACAGATGAGCCCACATTGCAAATAATTTTAAAAGAGTTAAAGAACAAAGTAGATGAAGTTCACGGTGAAATTGCAAGGCTATCCGAAGAAAGGTTAATACTTATTCCCTCTGATATGAGATTTGTCAGGGTTGCAGGAAAAGAAGAAGAATAAAACAATTTGTTTGTATTTTAAATCCGTGATGCATTGCTATATTCGCAAAGTTTTTTGAAATACGCTCAATTTTCAGACGAGTTTGAAAATAACTTCATTATCATTCGGATATTTTCAAAACTTCGTTTTGAAAGCAGCAATCTCACGATTAATTTAAATTTAATCAGGAAATTTAAAAATTTTAACTAAAAAAAGATGGAAGAACTCAAACAAATCAGGGAGGCAGAAAATAAATCAGAAATTCAGATAAAAAATGCTAAAAATAACGGTGAATCGAAAATAATGGCTGCACATAGCAAAAGAGAGAAAATTATAGGAGAAATGGAAAATAAAAATTTGCAGCAGATAGAGAGTGAAAAGAAAAAGGCCGCTGATGAAGCAAATGCTGAAAAAGAGAGAATCGTTATAAAGAGTCAGAGTGATGTCAAAGCAATAGACGAAAGGGCAGGCAGGAATTTCAGCAGTGCTGTCAGGGAAATATTAAAATCATTTAAAAATATGTAAATAACCTCACTGTTGCCCGGATATTTTCAAATTCTCTACGAATTTTAAAATGGTATTTATCGGAGAATATATCGGCACAATAGAGGAGTTTCTGCCGATGGATGGAACCTATACAGAAGATGGAAAAATTTACGCTTCGGTTATAGGTGATTTAATACAAAATAACGAAAGAAGAATTGTTTTAAACCTGAAAATTCCAAAACGGGCGGTTGGAAGCACTGTGCTTGCAGAGATTACTGATGTAAAGAAAAATTCTGCTTCCGCTATAATAAGAAAAATTTTAGGATATAAACAAAACATGTCTGTTTCGGCAGCTATTTTTGTTTCACAGATTTCTGATGAGTATGTGGATCAGGTAAGTAATTCTTTTGGTGTAGGAGATATAATTAAAGCAAAAATTGTTAGGAACGAGAAAAATTTAATAGACCTTTCAACAAAGGGTAATTTAGGTGTTGTTAAGGCATTTTGCTGGCTCTGCAGACACGAACTGATATTAAACAAAAAAAAGATCGGTTCCAGGACCTTAATATGTCCCAAATGTAAGAAAGAGGAAACGAGAAAAATATCAGATGATTACGGAGCAGTTAAGGATATTTTATTCTGAAATAATTATAAATACAGTGTCAATTTGCCATAAGACAAAGAACATGGTAAAAAGCATTTTATCTGTCAGTGATTTAAATAAACAGGAAATTTTGAATCTGATAAATCTGGCGGGCATTTTAAAGAAGGATAAAAATTTGTATGGTGATGCACTTGCCAAAAAAATTTTTCTGTTATTGTTTGAAAAGCCGTCAACAAGGACAAGGGTCTCATTTGAGTCGGCAATAAAACAGATGAACGGAAAGACGGTATTTTTGGGCAGGGACGAATCACAATTAAGCAGGAATGAACGGATTGAGGATATGGCAAGAGTGCTTGACAAATATGTTGACTGTGTAATAGCGAGGGTCTATAAGCATAGCGATCTGATAAAATTTAAAAATTCTGCAGGCATTCCCGTAATAAATGCACTTTCTGATTTGGAGCATCCGGTTCAGATTTTGTCGGATGTGTGGACAATGTTTGAAATTACGGGAAATTTTGATTTTAAACTGGCATATCTTGGCGATTGTAACAATGTTTCCAATTCTCTGATTATTGCTTCAAAAATAATGGGATTTGAGATTGCAGTTGCTTCGCCGGGAAAATACAAGTCAAAATATACTGAAAATTTAAATAAATCAGGGATTAAAAATTTTGAATTTTGTGAAAATACAACAGATGCGGTTAAGGATGCGGATTTTATTTATACGGATGTCTGGACAAGTATGGGGCAGGAAAGAAAGGACGAAGACAACAAAAGAATTAAGGCCTTTGAGAAATTTCGCATAACAAAGAAATTATTAAGTGTTGCAAAAAAAGATGTTAAAATTATGCACTGTATGCCAATACATTACGGAATGGAGATTGAAGAGGAACTGGTTAACAGCAGGCATTCAATCATATTCACGCAGGCAGAGAATAAAATTTATATGGAAAAGGCAGTTCTTGTGAAAATTTGGGAGTTTTGATTTTTTAGATAATCGATAATCATCTCACTTCGTTCGGAAATTTATACTGCGCAACTTTATAAATTGCGTTTTTCAAATCTTTAAAATACGCTCATTTTGTTTCGCTACTTTTATATATTTTAAATTTAAATCTCTGTGATTTTGAAAATGTGCTATAAAAAAGTGCATCTTTTGCCGTTGTTGAGTATAAAATTTCTAACGAAATTTAAAATAAGATTGAAAACTTGCAGTTTTTAGTATTTTAAAATTTCATAGATTTTTAAAGATTGAAAATCATGCAGATTTTCAGTATTTTAAAATTTCATAGATTTTTAAAGATTGAAAATCATGCAGATTTTCAGTATAGTTTTTAGTATTTTAAATCTCTACAACTTTGAAAATCACCTTGCTATTCCTCATGCTTCAAAAAATTCTTTTTTATTTTGTGCATTCCTTTCTTTTTTTCGCATTATTAATTTGTTTTCAAATATTATCTAACTTTCAAATGAATAAAAAAGATCTGAATAATTTCTACAATAAAACCACAGAAGAAATTTTTTCGGACCTGTCAACAACCAGCAAAGGACTCAGCGAGGAAGAGGCAAAATTACGGCTGCGGAAATACGGATATAATGAATTAAAGATTAAAAAAAAGAGTCCCATTATAAGATTTCTGCTTCAGTTTCACAATCCTTTGATATATGTTTTGCTTGCCTCCGCGGTCATATGTGCATTTTTAACTATATGGAACGAAGATATAGACATGTGGAATGAGGTCATAGTTATCCTGTTGTGTGTTTTTCTGAATGCAATTGTCGGATTTATTCTGGAAGGAAAAGCAGAATCTGCGATTGAAGCGTTAAGAAAAATGACAGTTCATGAATCCATCGTCATCAGGGATGGAAAAAAGAAAAATATAGATGCAAAGGACATAGTAATCGGAGACATTGTGGAGATTGAAAGCGGGAAAAAAATTCCTGCTGATTTGCGGCTATTTTATGTTAAAAATTTAGAAATAGACGAATCAATATTAACCGGAGAATCCATCCCCGCGCATAAAAATGATAATGCGATCAACAGACAAAATTTACCTTTATCTGACCAGCGATGCATAGCATTTAGCGGAACTTATGTCACAAAAGGACTCGGAAACGGCGTTGTAGTGGCAACATCTATGAAAACAGAATTCGGAAAAATAGCAAGACTTGTTGAAGCGACACATGAAATTTCAACGCCTCTGACAAAAAAAATAAACGAATTAACAAAAATTATAATAATTGCAACGCTGATATTTACCTTCATAAATTTTATACTTGGAATGGTGATTGGGTTTCCTTTAATTTATTCTTTTTTGGCATCTGTTTCATTTGCAGTTGCGATTATTCCCGAAGCACTACCAATCGTAGTAGTAGCACTTCTTGCAATATCTGCAACAGTAATGGCAAAGAAAAATGCGATTATAAGAAATTTACCTGCGGCTGAAACACTGGGATGTACGACAGTTATATGCACGGACAAGACAGGAACCCTGACAAAAAATCAGATGACTGTGGTTAAAATTTATTCCGGAGGGAAAATTTATATTGTCAGCGGAGTGGGCTATAAACCAGAGGGGAAATTTATTCTGAAAGATAAAGAAATCAATCAGGAAATAAATCCATTAATACAACCGGTGGAACTTACTGAGACATTGCGCGGGGGATATTTATGCAATAACGCACATCTTATACCTCCTGCGGAGGAAAAAGGAGAATATAATATAATTGGAGATCCGACAGAAGGTGCCCTTATTGTCTCGGCAATGAAGGCAAAGGCACACATATATGCTGAAAAATTTCACAAAATAGACGAGATTCCTTTTGAATCAGAACAGCAATATATGGCAACTTTACATTCCGGGGAAGATGACAATAAAACAGTGTATGTTAAGGGCTCTCCTGAAAAAATTTTAGAGATGTGTGAATATCAGTTAGTTAATAGCAGAATTATAAATCTTACCCATACTGAAAGAGTAGAAATTTTGAAAAGTGCGCATGAAATGGCAAAGGGGGCTTTACGACTGATTGCAGTAGCATATAAAATTGTGGACAAAGAAAAAATGACCCTTGAAGGGACTGACCTTAAGAACTTAACATTTTCAGGAATTCATGGAATGATAGACCCTCCGAGAGAAGAAGTTATTGACGCGATTGAAAAATGCAAAAGTGCAGGAATAAAGGTTGTTATGATAACCGGAGACCATGCTGAAACTGCAAAAGCAATCGCAAAACAAATCGGCTTTTATAATGAAGGTGATAAATTTTTGAGCGGAGAAAAATTAGCAAAGATGAGCGATGATGATTTATACAAAATTGCAAATGAAATTTCGGTTTATGCAAGAACTTCTCCGGAGGATAAATTTAGAATAGTGAAACAGCTTCAAAAGAAAAGGCATGTTGTGGCAGTTACAGGGGATGGAGTGAATGATGCTCCTGCTTTGAAAAAGGCAGATATAGGAATTGCGATGGGCATAAGCGGAACAGACGTCAGTAAGGAGGCCTCGGATATGGTTCTGGCAGATGATAATTTTGCAACAATTGTTGATGCAGTTGAAGAAGGAAGGCATGTGTGGAAAAATTTCCAGAAAAACATATTATTTACTATTCCAACAAATGTCGCTCAGGGACTTATCATATTTTTGGCAATAATGCTTGCGCCCTTCATTCCGCTTTTTGCTTTGCGGCTTCCTTTGGAGCCGATACATATTTTATGGATAAATTTAACAGATGCTGTATTTCTGACTCTGCCCTTAATAATGGAACAGAAAGAAAAAGGTCTGCTGAAAGCCAAGCCAAGAGATCAGAAAGAAAAACTAATTAACGGATTGTTTATTACACGGATCGCAATTGTTTCAATAATGATGCTCGTTTCAGCCTTCGGGGTTTATTATTATTTCGGGAATTTTGCTTTAAACAATATTGACGGAAGCGCTGATTTGTTGTTACTGACTCAGGCGCAAACAGCGGCCTTTATGGCTGTTAAACTCGTCCATATTGGATTTTTATTTACTGCCCGTTCAATACATAATTCGGCGTTTACTTTCAGTCCGGTTTCAAATAAATGGATAATAATCGGCGTCACAATTGCCTTTGGAACGCAGCTGATGATAACATATATTCCGTTTCTTCAGGAAATTTTCAGAACAGCGGCGTTTCCTCCGGAATGGTGGTTTGTTTTGTTCCTGACCCTGCTTTCTGCGTTTGTTGCGGTTGAAATTGAGAAATTTTTAAGGATGAAATTTAAAAAAGGTGAGTAAAAACCTCGTATAATAAGATCTTTATTCATTTCTGCATTTATAGCCATTTTGACATCTTTTTATAATATTGTTTTTATCCATATATTTACTCTTCATCAGTAGTTCCGAATGAAATGTTTTCATTAACAAATTTTGGATTGAAGTTTATGTTTGGCAGTGATAATAATCGTTTTAACTTTTCAGCAGTAATATTTTTTTATATTGTGTATTGTTTCCACCCAAATTTTTCAATAACATTTTTAATAACATTTTCAACAACATTAACACATTTATTAAATTCATTGCTTTTTTTGGAAATTTTTTTAAATTAACGCTTTTAATGCATATAATTCCAAATAATTTTTAATATTTTTAAATTGTTAAATTTTATTAATACAATCATTTATTTTATCATAGCAAATGTGTTCGGAACTACTGATTAAATTAAAATTTAAAGTATATATAAATTAAAATAGATTATAAATTAAATGTTTTCATTAACTAATTTTGATATTTTAAGTTTATGTTTGACAGTGATAATAATCGTTTTAACTTTTCAGCAGTAATATTTTTTTATATTGTGTATTGTTTCCACCC
>MNZY01000205.1 GCA_001873845.1 Candidatus Altarchaeum sp. CG2_30_32_3053
ATCTTGGGATTTTTTAAATACTAAAAATCTACAAGATTTTCAATCTTTAAAAATTTACGGAATTTTTAAATGAGAGCGAAGCGAACTTATTTTAAAATCTCAAAGATTTTAAAATCTCCGAACAATAACGAGGTTATTTTCAAATTCGCAGAGAATTTGAAAAGACACGAACGAAGTGAGCGTATTTTTTAGATGGCTGAATAGTCACAAATAAAATATAAGTCCATAGGATTTTGATTTTCGATCTTATTTTAAATTTTGTTAGAAATTTAAATATTCAAACATCAGCGAGGTGATTTTTCTTTTCATAATTTGTTTCAAAAATAACATAATAACATGTTCTCAGGAGCTACCCTTTTCATCACAGCTCAGACTGGGACGGTTTCATCATAGAACATCCAGTTGAAATTTATTTAAAATTTAAAAAAAAAGCATAAAAATAAACAATTTATCTTTGTTTCCAGAATAATCCTCTAAACCACATGGGCATACTTCCCATTTCTTCTTTTTGAAGTTGTTCATACATTCGGTACAATATTCCAACAGTCAGCAAAATTCCGGTTCCGCTTCCGAAGACACCTAGAAAGTCGGCAAACAATGCAAGCAGTCCAACAGCAATAGAACTTATCACCACCATCTGGGGAATGTATCTTTCAAGCACATGTTGTATGACTCTTATATCTCTTCTGAATCCAGGAATTTGCATTCCGCCCTGGTGGATTTGCTGGGCAACTTTTTCGGGACCGATGTTTGTTGTTGCAGCCCAAAATTTTCCGAAAAGCACACACAAGACAAGGAAAAAGGTACCATATATAATCATATGAATTATGACCGTAATTTCACCTAACTGATATATTAAAGACGGATTAAGGATTCCATATATATTATTGGAACTGCCATAACCCGAGGTAATATAAGAAAATAAAGTATATATCCCCTGTTGTAATATATTCATCTCATGATAACCCATTCCCGCGTGGATGCCAAATATTGAAGGAATTAACTGAAGCGATTGTATAACTGCTGCCGCCAGTATTACCGGAATATTTGAAACATAGAAAAATTTTATTGGATAACGGGCACTCATTCCCCTGATTGTTCCATAAGCAAGAGGTATTTCAAGGCGCATTGATTCTCCATAAACAACCAACAGAAATATAAAGATTGTTGCTACAATCGGAAAAAGCAATATAATGTCAAAATGTCCAGTAACTAATTTTGCTATAAAATTTGGAATTGCTCCGGCATAAGTTCCTACTGCCCCTGCCATTTGTATAGGATTTATACTTGCTGTTATTATTGTCTGTGAAACCCCTCCTGCAATAAATAAACCAATTCCCGAGCCAATTCCGTATTTTGATATAATTTCATCAAGAAACATTAAAATTATACTTCCCATAGCAATCTGTAGTACGACTATTAGGAACATAGAGCTGCTGCCTAATTGAAATGCAAAACTCATTGCCGTTGCTTCAAGCAGGGAAAATATTACTACTAAAATCTTTTGGGTACCTTGAAACAATGCCTTATCTTCATTTCTTGTTAAGTCCAGTTCAAGCGCCCCTGTTCCAACCAACAGCTGAAGCATAATTGAGCTCACAACAATTGGACCTATACCCACAGTCAGGAGTGAGCCGATATGACTCGCAAAAACTATCTGCATCAGTTCAAATCCGGAGTGACTTATTGCTGATTCGGTAAGTCCAATGGGGGAAATAACTCCCAGAACAAAAAATAAACCCAAAGCCAATGCTACCCATAACACCTTATCTTTTAAAGGCAATGCACGGGATGTCCTTTTTACTTCTGGAATATATTTTAAAAATGGTCTAAGAAATTCAAGTTTCATCTTTTAGAAATTTAGTTTCTATCTTTCAGTAATGTCTTTTTTAGGTATATTTATTTTGTTTTCGTTTGCGTCCTTTTTATCTGCATTATCCTCATCAGCATTTGTTTTTTTTATTATCCCTCCTGCACTTTCAATCTTTTCCTTTGCCTTTTCCGAAAGCGAATCAACCTCTATTACGAATTTATGTGAAATTTTTCCGTTTCCAAGTAATTTGTCATATCCGATTGCTGCAAGATTTAAATGATAGGTTTCATTCTCCACCCTTATTTTTCCTTCATTAACAAATTTTACCAGATTTCTTTCAATATCTCCGACATTTATTGTCATGATTTCGTTATCGGAAGAGTGTCTGGTAAATCCATGACTCCCATGTATGTCTTTAAAGTATTTTGAATACAGGCACCACTTTTGTTTGTACCATCCGGAATTTCCCGCACCGCCCTGACTTCCTTTTCCTCTGTGCTTCTGAATCCCCCACCCGCAGTGTTTTGAACCTCTTAACTTTCTGTTTTTTCTGTCTTTAACAGCCATTTTTTAAACAATAAAATTTTAAAATTTTAAAATTTTTACATATATTTTTCTTTTACTTACATCATTCTTTTTAACAAATCATTAATTGCTGTTTTTCTGTTTCCAAGTGCGCCTCCCTGAGTATAAGGAATCTTTATTCCCTTTTTTTCAAACCCCTTTGTCGGAGGTGTCAGCCGAAACGGCAGTTTTAAATTTATATCGCTCAATTTTGCTTTGTTTTCAAAAAATGCGTCAACAAATTCGTCAACGGAATTAAATTTTGGATTGAGTGACTTTATTGTTTTATCATTAATTTTTTCAGTCCCTGCATCTTTTGGTTCATTCTGCGATAAAATTTCTCCCCTGTTCAGGAGCATTGCTTTAAATGTTTCTTTATCTATGGACCCATAAGTTACATAACTATTAACTTTATTTATCATTCCTTTGTATGTGTCGTCCAGTTCAACAACATTACAATTGTTTTTGTATTTTATTTTGAGTAAATCAAGCGTGGTCTTTATCCTCCCGTCTACATTTACAGTTCCTCTTACCCTTACAACAGCAACCTTCATTTTAGCAATTTTTGTTTTTCTTTTGTTTTATATTTTCTTTATTATTAAATTTTTTGAACCAACTTATAAATTTGTAATACATAAATAAATATTTCATAACATTTCATAACTAATCTTTAGCAAAATTTAAACATATTAGCAAAATTTAAACAACATAACAAAATTTAAACATACTATCAAAATTTAAACATACTATCAAAATTTAAACATACTATCAAAATTTAAATGTACTATAACAAGCATAATTTTTCTTTATAATCAACAACAATAATAGAATATTTTGCTACAATGTGAGAATCCTATAGGACTTTCCATACTGAACTGACATATTTCTTAACTTTTCATGTAATGCTTTTTCTGTATGCTTGTGTTTTTCTTAATTTATTTTGTCTTAGTATTAATTAATTTATACAAAGACATAAATCTAATAAATCCATAAACAATTCAACCTTTTTGTAAAAATGAGACCAAAAGTAATCAAAATTGAAGATATTGTAGATATGT
>MNZY01000169.1 GCA_001873845.1 Candidatus Altarchaeum sp. CG2_30_32_3053
AAAATCTCAAAGATTTTTAAAGATTGAAAATCTCAAAGATTTTCAGTATTTAAAAAATCCCACAGATTTTTTAAAGATTGAAACCAAAGGTTTCAGTATATTTTCAAAACTTTGCGTTTTGAAAATCACCTCACTATCGTTCGGAGATTTACAAAATGTTCGGAACATTTTGAAAATACTCTCTGAATAGTTACATAAATTTTTACTTTCTCTTTACTTCATCATAAATTTTCTTTACTTCATCTTTTGGTATTTCTTTATATCCGTCTGTTGTTATGACTGCTACTTTTATATGATTTCCTGTACCAGAATCCCTTTCCATAGCAATAGTAATGGATTTTACTCCCAGCCGCAGATTTTCATCAATCGTTTTTTCAGAGGAGTATTCGCTTTCAAGAATACCGTACGCAGTTAAACTTCCCGAACCTGTTGAAGCTGCATCTTCCTCTGTGACGCCGCCTATAGGGTCAATTGAATATACCTCTCCTTTGTTATTTTCAGTGTTATATCCGCAAATTAAAATCTGCACAAGATAAGGATAATATCTGTTTCCGTGCAAAATATGGGTTCCGAGCCTTGTAATCCCTTTTGTTGATAGCTCCTTGCCGTTTTGAAGCCGGTAAAATGATGCCTCTACATTAAGCAGTTCCATAAATTTCTCTGCATCCCCAACGCTTCCCGCAACAGTTCCTGCTACATGCTCTGAAATCTGGTAAATTTTTCTTGCTTCTTTGCTTGCGATAAAACTTCCCATAGATGCCCTTGAGTCCGATACAAGCACAACACCGCCTTTACATTTCAGTCCGATTGTTGTTGTTCCCTTATATATATCTTTTGTGTCCATTTATGTTTGATTATGTTTGATTATAAAAAATATCTGTAAAAAATAATTACAACTATTAATTACGAATATAATAAAAAATAATTACAACTATTAATTACGAATACGAATATAAATTTAATGAATTAACAATTAACTGTGCAATAAAATCCGGTAAAATTTACTCTGTCAATAAATCCCTGCTGGAGAATTATTTGTTGATAATATAATTAAATTTCCATCAAAGAGATATTTGGGAAGGACTTCATCAAAATTTGTATTTTTTCTGAATACGCCAAAAACATAATCATCCGTCATTCCACAATACAATGCCTCTTTCATTAAATAATTCAGGAGTTCATGAAATCTGGATGTATTTCCGAATGACTGCAATACACAACCCAAATTTGCCGCTGTGTAAAAATTTCCCTTTAAAATTTCATCCCACAACATATCAGCAGCACCTTTTATGTTTATATTTTCATTTATATTTGTATTTTCATTATCCTCTTTATTTTTTGGAATGAGAATAATTTGCAATTTTTCATTTTCTGCATACCGCAAAATTTCATATCTTTTATGTCCGGATTTATCTGTTTCATTTGTTTCATTCGTTTTGCCAATAGCAATTCCACCAAAATAGGAAGAGTATGCCTGAATATAATTAATGCAGGTAATATCTGAATTTATTAATGAAATTATATCCTCAAAAATTTCTCTATAGGTATAAATTTTTCCCTTAATTTTTATAAGTTTTCTTTTTGTGAGCTTGTCGCTTCTTAACTTTTTTTCCATTATTTCATCATAAACTATGCCATGCCTGTTTGCTACAACGCCATAAGCAGCAATGCACACAGCAGAAAATATTGAAAATTTATCGTTTTTGTTTTCAGAGGAAATCTGAATGTTTATTCCATAAGGAAATTCAAATTTTTTAAAAATTTTATCAATGAAAATTTCTAACTTGCTCTTTAATTCATCACACCCGTAAATTTCAGTTATGTCTCTGTTTTCATTAATTGTTGCTTTTGCCTCAGTCTTTAAAGATATGCTAAAAAATGCCGCTCTTTTGTCACCAAAATTCACCAGTGGAAGCGAGGAAAAACAAATTGCAGAAATTTCCTGTTTGTCCGTGCTAGTATTGGTTATTTTATCTGTATGGCTCATAGTCCTCCGATGGTTTTTTGTAAGCTGAAAATTTTTGAAATTAATTTTGTTTTAATTGTAATATTTATCAATTTTATAAAATTAACAATAAGAGCATTTATCCAAATAATTTATGGCTAATATAACTGTATGTTTATATACTCCTATGAAAGACCTGATGGCAGGAAATGGGATTAGTTCTGCTATAACACAGCAAATAAGCATGCTGAAAACGAGCAAAATCAATGTTACATCTGATACTGCTGATTTTGATATCCTTCATATAAATACGCCAGATCCATTTTCGCTTTATGCAATATATGAAGCAAAATTGAGAAAAAAACCTGTTGTAATACACACCCATATCAGTGCTGAGGACTTTAGAAACAGTTTTATTTTTAGTAATTCTCTATCACATGTTGTTAAGGACTACCTAAAATATTTTTATGGCCTTGCTGATACGCTCGTTTGTCCAAGCGAATATACTAAAAAATTACTTGTTGAACAATACAATATAACAAAACCAATAAAAGTTATAAGCAACGGAATTAAAATTGAACGATTTAAAGATAAGATTTTGCGCGCAAAAAGGGATATCTACAGAAAAAAGTTTAATCTAAATGGAAAAGTGGTCTTTTGTTGCGCCGGGGTATTTGAAAGAAAGGGGCTCTCTGCCTTTATAAATGTGGCCAAAACATTAAAAAATAAAAATAAAGTATCTTTTGTATGGTTTGGGAAAATTCTTCCTCTTTTGACTCCGGCAACAACTTTGAAAACTTATATAAATCAAAAAAATGTTATTTTTACTGACTATGTTGAAGACATACAAGCAGCCTATGCATCAGGAGACATATTTCTTTTTCCTACAAGGGAGGAAAATCAGGGGATCGCATTACTTGAAGCCATCGCTTCAAAAAAACCAGTAATAGTAAGGAATATTGAGGTCTTTGATTGGCTTGTAGATGGGGTTGATTGTCTGAAGGCAAAAAATGATAAGGAATTTATTGCAAAAACAAAAATATTGCTGAATAATCACAGGCTTGGAGAAAAATTGGCTGAAAACGCTTATAAAAAACTAATCTCTGAAGGGCATGATTTAAAAAATATAGAAAAAAAATACAGAGAAATGTACACTAACCTGCTTAAAAATAGGAGCGATCTTTGTGTTTAGTTTTTATCCTATTAGCACGAAAATTAAGCACTAAAAAAACAGATATTTTTTCTAATTTTTTTATATTTGCCCTTTACCGCACGCTGTTTTTCTGAAAATTTATTTGCTGAAAATTTTAAAAATTCCAAGTTAACAAAATAATACGATTACTCTATCTTGTTTTTAAATATTTTTACTTTACCAATAGTTAACTTGGACTTTTTGAGGTCAAACTCACAGCATTGACCTTCATTTTCGTTATTTTTTTCGTGCTAATGGT
>MNZY01000212.1 GCA_001873845.1 Candidatus Altarchaeum sp. CG2_30_32_3053
AGAACCTGAAATTGAAATTTTTAATACTTTTTTAACATAATTAAATTTTCTCTGTACTACATAAAAAGGAACAAATCTTTGTATTGTTCCTGCTCTTAAACCAATGTCTGAATAAATGCGGGAATTTTTATGATGAATGCGGATAAAAAGAATCGGGATTGGATAAATTTATTTCGCATTACAAACAATTCTTTCAATTTTTCAAGATTCTTTAAATCTTCATCAAGCGAATTTAAATTTTTTCTTGGTGTTTCAAGGGTTACATTTTCCGAGTTTTCGCTCAAAATACATTCTTTTAAAAATTTAAAATCTATATCACCTTCGCCAATATTTAAATGCTCATCAATCCCGTTTTTTAAATCACAATCGCTTATATGAAACATATCTGGCTTTAATTTTAAAAACTCATTAATATGGCCCCTATAATTTTTACCCATACTAACTGCTGCTTTTGCTGCATGCCCGAAATCAAGGCAGAAGCCAAAATCTCCAATATCCATGAGTTCTTTCAACTGCTCCGGTTCATAACCAATCATTTTTTCTCCGTTAATCCCGGCGTTTGGCATGTTTTCTATCACAATCCTTTCATCATGCACTTCTTTCAATAAATTTTTTGCATCCTCAAATGAACCGTAATCTGCATGCTGGATTATGTACTTTGCATTTAATTTGTTCGCCCAATTAATGCAGGTATTAATAATTTTTAAGTTAAATTCTTTTTTGGTTTTGTCGCCAATGTTTACGCCAAATCTTTCTGTAGAATTATGAATAATGTATGGAATATTATGGTCTAAAAAAGGTTTTATTTCTGTTCCTGGAACATAAAACAACTCAACATAATGAAAAAAATTTTCATTAATTAATTTACATGCTTCACCTATCAAATCTTTATTTTTTGACCATAATTTCAAGCCGAATTTCATTGTTATTGTTTGTTAAGATTGAACTTCTATTTTTGCCTCTGATTTTAATCCATGAGTTTGTATATTCACATGAACTCTTCATCAGGTAAGTCATACTTGGTTTTTAATGTGCTACTGATTTCATTCCATTCTTCCTTTAAAATTCCTATAATAAACAAGTCAATGTATTTATTATCTCTCAGCAAATGTTTTCGTAATCTTCCCTCCTTTTTAAAACCCATTTTTTTATATAGATTCATAGCAACGGTGTTATTTTCCAAGACAGAGGTATGCATTTTATATATATCCATTTTTTCAAAAACATAATTCATCAAATTATAAAGTATAACTTTTCCCAACCCCTTTCCTTTAAACTTTTTGTCTCCTATATAAAAACCCCAATCAGTGATCTTATTTTTATGATCTAAATGAATTAAATCGACAATACCTATAGGAGTATTACCCACATAGACAACCCATACTTTAGTGTTCTCTCTATTCTTTAAACTTTCGTACCACTTTTGATGTTCTTCTTTAGTAATATAAGAGTCGTTATACATGTAATTTCTAATCTCTTTTGAATTCCTCCAATTTCTGATTTTTTCTATTATTTTTTTGTCTACTTGAAGTAATGGAAAAAATGTTATCTTTTTGTTTATAAACTGCGAGTAATTCTTTAATGGGCGCGTTCCATCCTTTCTCTCCAATGAAAGGTTCGAAGGTCTTGAAATCTTTGAGGTAATGGATACTGCCCCCCCCCTCTGCGGCATTCTTTTTATTCTGCTATTTTTAATCATAATCCAATTCTCCTTGAATAACTTTTGGATTTCTTCATGGAGTTTCATATAAGAACTTCTTAAAGTTTCTTTTTCAGGGTCAATATCAATTTCTTTCTGTACTATTATGTCTCCAGAATCTATGCATTCATTAATATAATGAATAGTAACACCCTTTGGAGTATCTTCCAAAAAACTCCATAAATTAGGATGCGCTCCACGATTCCATGGAAGATAAGATATATGTAAATTTATGCACCCAAGCGGAGGATAATTTATCACTTCTCGCCCTAAAATATATTTATAATTATATGCTACAATAATCTCTGGATCCCTGCGCTTGACAAAATCAATATCAATTCGTTCTTCAGTATAAATTACTGATTCCTTCATAATATCATTAAGCCAGTCAGACAAATTTTTAGGCATTTCTCCACCACCAAGAAAAAGAACTTTCATTTTTTATTTCATTTTTTATTGCTAATTTTTTCATCCAATTAAACCCCAACCAAATGGAGTCCCTTTATTGACATCTTTTCTAATTTTTTTACCGATTATTTCTTTTAAATATTTTGGGTGTATTCCATAACCAGGCCGTATTGATTTAACATTTTCCTCACTAATTAATTCCCCTGCTTTTATATCTTTTACAACAAACAATGAGCGTGCGAAAACCCTGCTTTTTTCAACTTTCTCCGAAATTTCGTAACTGAATTTACCTAATGCTTTTTCAACATCCCGGACCGACTTTACCATTTCTTTAAATTCCGCTGGTTCCATGGAAAATGCTGCATCTGGTCCACCTAAATTTCTATCTAATATAAAATGTTTTTCAATAACCTTTGCACCAAGAGCAATAGAAGCAATCGCAACCGTTGAGCCAAGCGTGTGGTCAGATAATCCAACAATTTTCCCGAATGTTTCAGACATGTTTGAAATTGTTAATAAATTTGCTTCTTCAATAGGCGCAGGATAAGCAGAAGTGCATTTTAAAAGAATAACCTGTTCATTTCCCATTCTTTTACATGCGTTAACCGCTTCCTCAATATCGGCTAAAGTTGCAATGCCCGTGGACATAATAATCAGCTTACCTTTTGAAGCAATATATTCAATTAATGGGATATCTGTTATTTCAAAGGATGCGATTTTATATGCGGGAACGTTTAAATTTTCAAGGAAATCAACTGCTGTTTTATCAAACGCGCTTGAAAAAAATATCAAATTTAATTCTTCTGCTAATTTTTGCAGTTTCGGCTGCCATTCCCATGGCGTGTATGCTTCCTTATAAAGGTCATAAAGTGTTTTACCCTCCCACAAAGTCCCCCTGATTTTGAAATATTCATTATCAGAATCAATAGTAATTGTGTCCGGCGTGTATGTCTGGAGTTTTATAGCGTCCGCTCCTGCTTCTTTTGCTGCTTTGATAGTATCAACAGCCAGTTCAAATTTCTGGAGATGGTTTGCTGAAAGTTCTGCTATTATGAAACATGGTTCCTGTTTTCCTATGTATTTATTTTTAATTTTGATTTTCATCTCTTAAGTTAACCTTTTAAATCCTTTATGTGCTACCGGTCCTTTAAGTAAATTATAAACATTATTGTTGTCAATCGAATTTTTTATTATTTTAAAGACATCATTAACATTTTCAAAATATTTTTCGATATTCTCCTCTATGTGGCAGTAGGAGACATAAACGCTTGTTGACGCCAGAAACCCGCGATAAAGCATCTCTTGTGTTAACAGTGTCTTAACTGCCTGATTTAGTTCTTCTCCATATGAAAAATTAAATGTTATCAAAGGTAGAAAATCCCCCATAACCTCGATTTTCAATTTATTTTCTTCAGCAAATTTCTTCCATTTATCTCCGATAATTTGGCCAATCTTACACAAATGATCGGGCACATTTTTCTCTTGCATTTTATTTATAGTTGCAAATGCTGCAGTAGGGCCAATTCTCTCTGTCCAGTAAGTGCTGCTTATGAAACTTGTCTGTGCAGCATCCATTATTTCGCTCTTTCCAACTATAGCCGCCATCGGGAAACCGTTGCTCATGCCTTTTCCGTATACAACAACATCAGGATAAACACAGTATTTTTCATGCGCTCCGCCAACATTAATCCTCCATCCAGAGGTTACTTCATCAAATATCAATGGAATATTATGTATATCTGCAATTTTTCTTATTTCTCCTAAAAAATTATTTTCTGGATTATGATGCCTTATCGGTTCCACTAAAATCGCGCCAATATCTTTATCTTTTTCAACAATTTTTTGAAGTTCTTCAATTTCATTATATTTAAATGGAATTGAAGTTCCCTTCAATGCCCTTGGAACACCATTTGGCTCTAATCCGGGCAGTAAATGCCCGTCCAGATTGCTGTCATCTGCAAGATTTGCGGAAAGATACCAATCATGCCATCCGTGGTAGCCGCAGAACGCTATCTTGTCTTTTTTTGAATACGCCCTCGCAATCCTTACTGCAATCGCAAGCGATTCACCAGCTGTTCTCGCATATCTTACCATTCCTGCCCATGGATGTATTTTTAGTAATAATTCAGCTAATTCAACTTCTTCATAACAATTCAAGGTTGCCATTGACCCCGAATCTATTGCTTCTTTAACTGCAAAATTTACATAATCATCAGCATATCCTAATATGCATGTTCCAATTCCCATAGAATACATGTCCGTAAATTTGTTTCCGTCCATATCCCAGATTTCAATACCTTTAGCTTTTTTATAATAAGACGGCCACTGGTCAGGTAAAAGCATTTCAGAGCGTTTTGACAATAACTGACTTCCTCCAGGGATTATTTTCTTTGCTTTATTCCATAATTTAATACCTTTTTTTATTTTCATTTTAGTGCTTAACTTAACTCAAAAGAATTATAATGTTTTTATTTGATAAGTAAGGTTAATATTTTTTTGAAGTAATACTTGCATCATTCTAGAGTTGGAATTTGCATCCGTAGTTAATTTATGAGTTTCGTGATGTCCGGACAAAAAAGCTATCATTTTATAGTAAGAGGTTGAAATAAAAATATCAGCATAATTCTGCTTGAAAGTGAATACATCCTCATCCAACAAATGGTGGTACTTTACTTTTATTGGATAATCTGGATAAAAATCACCTATAATAAGATATCCATTATTTTTTAATGTGCGGTCAATTTCATAAACAGTTTTTAACAAGGTTTTTCTGTCAATCCAGTGAAACACAAAATTAATAATCACTAAATCCACACTTTCATCATCTAATGGAACAGAGTCCGCAGTTGAATTAAAGAAATAAATATTTTTAAATTTTTTTCTACCATCCTCCACTGCCTTCTTTGACGGCTCTATACCGATACATTCACATTTAATACGTTTATAAATCTCATCTAATCGCCATCCGTTTGAACAACCTAACTCCATGCATTTTTTTGGTTTAAGATTGTATAACTCTATGAGTTTTATAGTCAAATCGGAGGATAATGATTCCTCTGCTCCGATCTTATCCTTATTCCTATCAAACCACATATCTCCTTCAATTTTTTTAAATATTTCGTCTTGCGTATTCATTTTTCGATATCTGATGTTTATCTTTTTCTAATGATTTTAAATAACCCTCGTTTCTTATAATTTTAATATTTATTTCAATAAGTTCCGGGTTTTTCTTCAACAGTTCCAGTACATCTTCCATATAAAACATTTCCCCTTCTTTATAGAGACTTTTATATATTTCTCTCACAAACTCTAAATCTCTTTCTTCATCAACAGTCCACCTTAAATTCATGTTGCTTATATATTCATCATTTTCATGATTTTCAATTTTAAATAATTCAATATGATTTCTTATATACGGAGTTACATGCTCTCTTTCTGATGGGATTTCAGCTTCAAACCATGCCTTTTTAAGTGAGTCATATGAAAATACCTCAACATCAAGACCGTCTGGATATGGGTACCTTATTGTGTTTGTAACATAATCAAAATTATCCCTTAAGAAATGCTTTATTACTTCATCTATAATTCGCGGGTCTATTAAAGGGCAGTCAGATGTAATCCTTACTATTATATCTGCTTTATATTTTGTTGCTGCCTGAAAATATCTGTTCAATACATCTTCTTCACTTCCGGCGTAACTTTCTATACCTGTTTCGGATGCAATTTCTATGAGTTTTAAGTCTTCCTTTTTATTTGTAGTTGCCAAAACAATCTGATCAATTAATTTTGATTTTTTAACTCTGTTAATCACATGCCACAGCAACGGTTTACCCGATACATCTTTTAACACCTTGCCGTGCAGGCGCGTTGAACCCATCCTTGCTTGTATTATCGCAACAATTTTTTTATTTTCCATTATGAAAGTTCATTAATCGTATTTTTTACGGCATTTATAACATCATAAGCATCCTCATCGTTCATTCCCTGAAATAACGGTAAAGTAATTATCCTACTGAAAACATCCTCAGTTACGGTGAAATCCTTATCATTAAAATTAAAATTTTCTTTATAATAGCTGAATTTATAAATTGGAATGTAATGGACATTAACACCGATATTTTTTGCTTTCATTAAATTGAAAAATTTATCTCGGTTTATTTTTTCATAAAGCAGAATTGTGTAGATATGCCATGCGTGTTTTATATTTGTTTTTACATACGGGGTTGTTACCTCATCAATATTTTCAAATTCTTCATCGTATATTTTAACAATCTGTTCCCTCCTTTTGATGAAGTCGTCAAGCTTTTTTAACTGCGATATTCCAAGAGCGCACTGGAAATCAGTAATGCGGTAATTTCTTCCAAGCAATTTCATATCATAAGCATAAGATGCGTCTTTTCCAAATCTTGTTGTTGCATCCTTGTCAATGCCGTGATTTCTCAATAATTTTAGTTTTTCATATAATTCTTTATTATCTGTTGTTACCATTCCCCCCTCACCAGTTGTTATGTGCTTTACTGGATGAAAACTGAATTCCGTTAAATCCACAAAATTCCCAACTTTCTTGTTTTTGTATTCCGCACCGCATGCGTGCGCAGCATCCTCAATTAAATATAAATTATTCTCATTCGCAATTTTTATAATCTCTGAAATGTCGCACGGCTGCCCTGCGTAATCAACATAAATTATTGCCTTTGTTTTTGAGGTTATTTTTTTCTTTATTTCGTCAGGATTTATGTTGTATGTGTCCTTTTTTATATCTACAAAAACTGGCTTTAGATTGTTATAAAGTATGCAGTTTGCAGTTGCTACGAATGTAAAAGGTGTTGTTATTATTTCACTGCCCTTTTTTAGTCCAATGGAAGCCACCGCTATGTCAAGAGCAGAAGTTCCGGAATTAACTGCAACCGCATATTTGCAACAAATATATCTACAAAAATTTTCTTCAAATTCAGAAACTTTGGGGCCGGTTGTGAGCCAATCTGACTTCAGAACTTTATCCACTTCAGATATGTCATCTTTATCTATACTTTGCTTTCCGTAAGGTAAAAATTTATTTCTCATTTTAAGACCATTGCCTTGGATCCAACAGGTATTCTGGAATACCATTAAATCGGTTTAAAATATTCTCAATTATTGATTTTTCTAATGAAGGTTTATTGTATAAATTAATGTTTTCTTTTAATTGATTTAAATTATCAACACCAAAAACAATTCCAGTTACTCCTTTTTGTGCTAATGGAAATTTCATCGCAACCTCATTAACTGTTCTTCCGGAATGTTCACCTATTTTTTTAAACTGATTTTTAAAATTGATTATTTCATGAAGTTTATCCGGAACATCAGTATTATCCATTAATATTAAGCCCTGCAGGTAAATGCTTCTCACGAATACTGCAATACCTTTTGAATGTGCTTTCTCAAAAAATCCTGATTTTATCAACCTTTGATCAAATACATTAAAAGGAACCTGTACCGCAGTTATTTCGTCTATTGAAAGAGCGGTTTCTGCTTCCTTTGGTGTGTAAACTGAAACACCTATATTATTAATTAAATTTTCTTCTTTTAATTTTGAAAGGTGCTTTATTATGGTACCGTCTTTTATTAGCATTTGCTCTGCCTTGTGCAGCATATAAATCGGAATTGAATCCATACTCAGGTTACTCAAAGATGAATGAACGGATTGTTCTACTTGATTTTTTATGTCTCCGTCGCTTGTTGTTTCATTAACTTTTGGCGATAACTTTGTTATGATTATTATATTTTCTTTTTTTGGATAATTACTAAGAATTTCACCTAAAATTTTTTCACTATCCCCGTAAGCGTTTGCAGTATCCAATGCATTTATGCCTGAATCAAAAGCATTTAATAAAATTTCTTCTACTTGTTCCTTTGAAGGTTTACCTGTTTTATTTGCAATCCCGTAGTTTAATCCAAATTGCACGGTTCCAAGAATCAAATGTGATATTTTATATCCACTTACATTAATATATTCCATTGTTATTTGATTTCATCCAGTCCTCTAATCTTTTAATTCCCTCTTCAAGGCTTACCTTTGGTTCCCATCTAAGCAATTTCCTTGCCTTTGAATAGTCACAGAGCAGTTTTGGAATTTCACTCTGAGGGTGATGATGTGGCACATGCTTTATCTTATTTTTATCCTTTACAATTAACATAGCAAGGTCATTTATAGAAATATCTTTTCCACATCCCGCATTTATAACTTCACCAACCGCTTTTTCTGAAAACGCCGCCTTAACTATGAAATCCGCACAATCTTCAACATACAATAAATCCCTTGTCTGTGTTCCGTCACCGAATATATTAAGAGTTTCTCCTTCAAGATTTCTTTTGACAAATATTGAAACTACTCCGCCTTCCATATTGCTTTTTTGGAATGGTCCGTATGTGTTGAAAGGTCGCACGATAACAACTGGCAATCTCAAACCGTAATAATAAGATTCTGCCAATGCCTCTACCGCAACCTTTGAACCGGCATAGGGGGATATTGGTTTGATTTTATGCTCTTCTGTTATTGCACCTCCTCTTGATAAATCATAAACCATGCATGTTCCAAGCAAAACAACCTTTGTTTTATATTTCAAGGCTTCCTGTAGGATGTTGTATGTTCCAATAACATTAATTTCAAAGTCCTTTTGCGGGTTATCAAGTGACTCCTGAACATTAATTTGCGCTGCAGCATGTATGCATATATCAAATTTATTTTTAAATAAATTAGAAATTAAATCTTTATCTCTTATATCACCTTTAACAAACTTTTTAAAATAGGGGTTATTTTTAAATTCTTCAATATTTTTCTCTTGCCCGTTTGAAAGGTCATCAATTATCCACACATCATGTCTTTCATAAAGCAGTTTCTTGGCGACCCACCTGCCGATGAATCCAGCGCCGCCGGTGACTAAAATTTTCATTGTGGTTATTTTATTTTTTGATAGTAATTATTGAAGATTGGTTAATTCCCCCCCCCGACTGAATATCCAATGATTCATTTCTTTGAATTTTATATCCCAAGTCCCTTATACTTTTTATTAATATTCGATTATGATCAGAATTTATAAGATATAATTTTTGAACGGGATTTCCATTTTCAAATATTGGTTCAATCAGGATTATCTTTTTCTTTGCAATCCTATACATTTCTTTCAAAGCAATTGAGCAACTGTAAGGAATCTGCTCCAAGCAGTGCATGCTGAAAACGATATCAAAATAATCATCATTCTGTTCATTACATCTCTCTGTAATTGATTTTTGATAAAATATAATTCTATCAAGCTTTCCTGAAAAATACCTTTTTGCTACTTCAATTCTTTCATTAGAAATATCAAGTCCATAGAGTTCTATCTGGTTGCCAAACTTTTCTTTTAGATTTACAAGATTTATACAGTTCCCGCATCCAACCTCCAGAACTTTTATCTGTTTTTTATCAGAAATTTCCTTTTCTATTTCCTCAAATAGATATTTCAGGTAATTATTACGCACCTCTTTATTTCTCATCCACGCAAGTTTGCCTTTATATAAACAAAGTTCAGAACTAAACTCATACTCTTTTTGCTCTCTATCACCATATTTATCATACATATTCTTACTATCCTGTTCTGTTTTTAACCAAGAGTTAATTTTAAGTTTATTTGAAAACTGTTTTTTTAGTCGCCTCATGCAGTATGTATAATATATTTGAGTACTGAAGGGTACATTAACAATAATTTTTGATAATAATTTTTTAATGGATTTCATCTTATTTAATAATTAAATTTTAACATAATTAAAATTCATATTCAAAGGTGTCATCAGTATCTTCAGGGGTTTTGCTGAAAATCACAACGCTTGCTTTATTTTCACTTATATTCTTAATCACATGTGCAACGCCCAGAGGAATATAAATTATATTATAATTCTCTGAATCTAAATTTAGAATAAGAGTTTCCCTTTTTTTTGTCTTGATATCTTCAAGTATTAATTCAACTTTTCCGGAACAGATACACAACCACTCTTCTTTTTTATTATGATAATGTTTTGCTCTTGTTTTGCCCGGCTCAATTGAAACCAAATAAGAGTGAACACAATTAAACGGCTCATCATCATAATTCATTGAAACAAGTTCAGAAAGCCACCCGTCTTCGCGGATATGTTTTTTCCTGATCAGTTTTTTGTACATCATTTACAATAATGTGTTTGATTCATAAAGAATTTTTTTAATTTCCTCTTTACTCAGAATAGGCATTTTATGAGAATTATAATCACTGCTGTGAACATCAGTTGCACCAAGTCCCCTCAAATATTCTTTATTTATCAATTCTTTCAATTGCGGAAAAACAATAAACATATCTTTGGTTTCAAGCGACCGTGTTACTTCTTCTTCTGTCATCAGTTCTTCGTAATATTTTTCACCTGATTTAAGCCCCATTATTTTTATTTCAATGTCATCCGGATTAAATTTGTATTTTGGTGCAATTTCTCTTATAACAACATCAACAAGATCATTTAATCGAACAGCAGGTATTTTAAATATAAAAACCTCACTTCCCTGTGCAATTTCACTGGATTTAAATAAAAGTTCAACTGCTCTTTCTATAGACATTATAAATCTTGTCATCGTAAGATCTGTTACTGTAATAGGTCCACCATTTTTTATCTGTTTGATCCACAAAGGAATTACAGAACCCCTTGAGCCAAGAACATTACCAAACCTGACTGATGAAAATGTTGTTTTCCTTTTTCCTTTGTAATAATTTGCAGAAATCATTAGTCGTTCACCTAATAATTTCGTGGCACCCATAGTATTTGTAGGATTCGCCGCTTTGTCGCTGCTTGTGAATATCACTTTTTCAACTTCATTCTCTATTGAAACATTTATTAAATTTTGCAAACCCAAGATATTGGTTTTAACTGCTTCAAAGGGGTTATATTCGCAGGAACTAACATGCTTTAATGCTGCTGTATGAAAGATAATATCAATATCCTCAATTGCTCTTTCAAGTCTTTCTTTATCTCTAATGTCTCCTAAGAAAAATCTTAATTTATCAAAATCTTTGGCACTTAATTTTTGTTCTAATTCATGCTCCAGTTCGAATTCATGGGATTCATCTATGTCAAGTATCCGCACAATTTCAGGATCAAATTTAAAAATTTGATTTATTATTTCTTTTCCTACCGAGCCGACGCCTCCGGTAATTAATATACTTTTATTTTTGAATATGGTTTTCATCTTTTAGGTTATATTGATATGTGTCATATAATGCCTTAGCTATTTTTTCTGCCTCTATTTTATTTAACTTATCATTAACCTTTAAATACACTACAGTGTTTGCAAAGAAAGAAGCTTCCAAAACAGCGTATATAAAACTTTCCCATAATTTTTTATTATCTGTATAGTGCTTTTTATTTTCAAGCACAGCCTTTATCAATTTTGGTATTTGTTCAATCCTTTCCGGAATATACACTAAATCCGAATAAGAATAGAAAGCATTTCCAAAAGTAATTACTGTTTTTTCATATAAAAAAGCTTCCCATCCAGTTGTAGAGGCAATGGTTATAACTGCTTCAGAATTCTTTATTAAATCATGGCTATTTATTGACGGGTCTATCACCCGTACTTTTTCAATTTTCTTAATTTTCTTCATTTGTTCTAGGGGAGTACCCCCTCCAATCCATCCGGGGTGTTCTTTTACATAAATTTTTATATCCTTAGGTAAAGCTAAAGCAATTGAATTAACCAATTCTGCGTGATTAAAATAAAAGGGTGACCTAACAAGTACCTGCATATCAAAAGCAAGATGTAATGGAAAAAATACAAATTTCTCTTCCTTTCTAATCTTATCATACTTTATTTTATACTTTCCAATGAAATATCCATATACTCTTTTTGCGTAATCTTTGAATATTACATGTCGTTTTGCCCATGGACATTTATCATCGAAACTTAGAAGTGAAAGAAGCGTTTTAAATCTACGATTTATATTTTTTGTGGGATTATCCGGTATGCAGAGCATAGCACCTTTGTTTTTAAACGAATTAACATACGATAAAACATTTTGTCTCTCGCCGTCTGATAATTCGCTATTCTTTTTATATAGTTCATAAATATCAATGAGTTTTTTATTTGCATTATTCTCGTTTATATCTGAAATTAAAGCACGGTCACCCACAACATCAATGGTGAAATAATATATGTTCCTCTTTTTAGCAATACAATATGCCGCTCTTCCAATTATTCCCCCTGTCGGATAAGTTACTATAAATTTAATATTCTCATGTTTATCAAAAAAATCATCCCAGAACGAAAGATAGTTTTCTATAATTCTAAATGCTTTTTTACGAGGCATTTCCCTAAGAACAAGATCTGAGAATCTTAGGAGTTCAAATGTAAGATTTTCTGGTAAATCATAATCATTATATCTTTTATAGGAGAAATTGTCTGGTTTATCCATAAAATTTGGTGCTACTTCTACATTCTTTTTATCTTTTAACACATTAAATGATTTCTTTGATGGCACCACGACATAATAACCCTCTAAATCATATTTTTCAGTCAGTTTTGAGCCAACAACATAATCAAGTATTGCTTCCTGCCAACTTCCAACATTCCAACAAAAACCTATTTTTTCCATTTCATTAATTAATGTGTCTTTTATCATAAAATATATCTAAATAAAGGTAATATTTTATTTTTAATGCCTCAAATCTGTTATGATAATATATTTCATGGCAATATTTCAAAACCCTTAACTTCTTAATTGGAATTTTACTTATAAAAGAGTATTTGGTTATAAATCTTGTTTTTTCAAAGATAATATGTATTATATAATGTTTTAGATAATTGATTAAATTAGTTTTTTTTATTTTTCTATTTCTTGTCTTTTCTAAAAATTCTTTAATTATTTTTCCTACTCTTATATGATTTTTACCGTCATCCCATTCAATTATATTTTTTATTATTTCTTTTCTGATTTCATCTTTTTCTTCAAACCAGGGTATTTTACCAACGGTGTAAAAATTGTCTATTGCTTTCTGGCATTCTTCATATTTTTTAAATATCGGTGAACCTTTACTTATGTCAGAACGAGGAAAATTAGTTATGGTTGGATTTATTAAAAAGGTTTGTTTGTCTAAAAGCCATGCTTCCATAGCGCTGGTGGATTCGTATGCAATTAAAAAATCACTCCCACATATGCAGTCAGCAATGTTTTCCTCGTGCTGTATTTCAATAATGTTATTATATTTATATAAGTCAACAAACTCTGTATTTTTTTTAATTTTATACATACCTGGATGATATTTTAATATAAAAAGAATATCCTTATTGTTCTGAATTAGTTTTTTTAGTATTTTATTAACAAGCAGCCGGTCTTCTTTGAAATTTTTTATTTGTTCTTCTCCATAAATTTTTAGAATAGATTCTTTATCCATTTCGAATAAATCACCAAAAAGCTGATCAAATCCCCATCCAGCAATACAGATAATCTTTTTATAATCTTTTTTATATTTTTTAATAAATTTATCTCTACTCATAAACTTATATATTTTATACCTGTCAAAACCGACCCCTCCAGAAACCCCGATTTTATCCGTTAGTTCAGGATAATATTTAAATGTTAGCTTTCTACTCCTTTCACTCCACTGAAGAGTTAAATCTTCATACATAATTTTATCTTTATTAATTCCCCAAACCATTTCATGAATTTTTTTCTCATCAAAATCTCCCTCAGAGGTCAAACTCAATACAGGAATATTTCTTTTTGCAGCATATTTAACCACTTTAATGTAATTGTTATCCCCAACTGAATTAGGAACAAGTAGTAACTTTGGATTTATTTTATTCAACCAGTATCGTCCGTCAACTCCTGACCCAGAAAAAGTTGATAAACCAAGAACTTTTTCACAGTAATATAAAATAGGAATAACTATTTCTACATCTCTGCCTGTTGACATCATAGTCAAACTTAATACATCAACTTTTCTCTTAACCATCTTTGGACTGTTTTAACTAATCATTAATTGAATTTAATTGAATATTGAACTTCCTAAAAATCATCTTCCAATACCATTATAAACAATTCCTCTTTCCTTAACCTTTTCTTTATCTAAAATATTTCTCCCGTCAATAATTACTTTAACTCCTCTTTCCTTAACCAAATTTAAATCTAAATGTTTGAATTCATCATGATCTGTAACAATTACAATACACTCACAACTTAAAGCATCATATAAGTTTTCAAAATCACTCATTCCAGTAACATAAGGGTCAAAAACTTTGACTTCACCACCCATATTTTTTAATTTTTCAATTATTTTAAATGCCGGGCTTTCTCTTGTATCGTCAATATTTCCTTTGTAAGCCATCCCCAGAACGGTGATTTTTGTGTTTCTGACACTCTTACTTATTTCATTAAGCCCCTTAACTACACAGTTAACAGTATATTCGGGCATACTATTATTTATTGTCCTTGCAAGCTGCAAAAACCTGTGTTCAAATCCTTTTTTATTTGCCCGCTCAATTAGATAATGGGAATCAACAGATATACAGTGTCCTCCAACACCGCAGCCAGGATAATGTGCCATGAACGCAAAAGGTTTTGTGGATGCCCCCTTGATCACATCAATAATATTTATACCCATCTTGTCAAATGATTTAGCCATCTCGTTTACAAACGCAATGTTTATGTCTCTAAATGCATTTTCCATTATTTTTACTGCTTCTGCATTTCTAGGTGATCCTATATCCAAAACGTCAGCATCAAGAATAGAATTATAAAATTCAATTGCCTTTTCTGTACTTTTTTTATTTATTCCTCCAATAACCCGGGGTATATTTATTAGTTTAAATTTCTTGTTCCCGGGGTCTATTCTTTCAGGGCAGAAGGCAAGCATGAAATCATCCGCTGATCTCAAACCAGAACTTTCAAGTATTGGCAGTATATCTTCTTCAGTTGTTAGAGGCGAAACGGTTGATTCCACAATTATGAGATGTTCTTTTTTTAGGCCTCTTGATATTGTTTCTGCCGCGGATTTAACGTAACTTGTATCTGGGTGGAAATTCTTGTCAAGGGGTGTGGGAACACATATAACAACTATGTCGGAATCTTTAACAGCATTTATTCCATCAGACGTAGCATGTATTTTACCTTTCAAAATTTTCAAATTATTTTTTAATTCCTCATCATTTATAGGGGACATGCCATTGTTTATAAATTTTACTTTTTTCTCATCTACATCAACACCAAATACCTTATACCCCTTTTCCGATGCAAGACATGCTAACGGCAGACCAACATACCCTAGCCCAAATATACATAATTTTTTCATTTTCCTTTTATCCCATCTTTCCCACCATCAAAAAATTTATGAGTAATTTTAAAAATTTACAAAATTAATTATGATCAAAAGTTTCCCATTTCAATTTATAGTTCTTGTTATCAATTTTATTTGATAATCCCTTTAAATTGGGATAACTAATTTGTGAGATATTTTTTAAAAATCTACTAAAAAAATATTTTTTTAGTAAATAAATTTTTCGATCCTGTAAAGAGGAGCCAAAGACAGCAAATGTCTTTGGAAATATCAAAATTAAATATTATAATATTTATAAATTTAATTTTAAACATTAAATTAACAAAAATAATATTTATAAATTTAATTTTAAACATTAAATTAACAAAAGCTTCCTATTTCATAAAATTGGTGTGTTAAACCTAAATTTTCCAAACATAAG
>MNZY01000174.1 GCA_001873845.1 Candidatus Altarchaeum sp. CG2_30_32_3053
AGAGAATTAGCAAAAAAATTAAACTTTGAGGAAATGGTTGATGCATGTGAAAGTACAGCTTTGGAATTGTTTAATGATAGGAAAATGTCTTATAGTGAGAGTTGGCAAGCAAAATTTTTGGATGAAAAATACAACTTTGAAGGGGGTAAAAAGTTAGCAAAATGACTATAATTACAAATATAATTTTACTAAAAAATTATGTGGTATTAAATCTATCAGTATTTAATATTTTATGTATCAGATTATGAAAAATTTTAAAAATTTTTTAGGAAAATGCAGAAAGAACCGCATAGATAGTATTTTTGCCGGATTTGTTTTAGCCCTGCTCTTATTTGCACTTCTAATGAATGTTGCTGCGGGTGTTGGAGAAAAAAACAGAGAAAATTTAAATAATACCTTAAACGCCATAAACGCAAATTATACTGTCCTGAAATACGATTATGAAACTGCCAGGAGCAATTATTTTGAGTCATTATCATATTACAACGAAGCAAAGGCAGGGTGGCTTGTTTCAAGGCAAAAATATCTGGAAAACAAAAATGATGAAAATTATAAAATTTTTATTAACTCCACAAAGAAATTTATTCTAAATTTATCAGTTGTGTTAGAAAATTATAACGAAATGTTAAAGAAAAGGGTATTATCTGATGACTCGTTTGATGATATAACAAAAAATGAACAAATTTCACAAATTGATATCTTGCTGGATAAAATAAAGGATATTAAAAAACAAATGAGCGAAACCCCAAAATCACAGCTGACTATAGAGGCACTTAAAAATTTTGCCATGGAATTACAGGAAACTTATGCGCATTCACAACATATACGGGGAATGGTTGTCACCACCATATTAAAGAATAAGATGAAAATCGTAATTGCCGGACTGGTTGAAGATTCCTTAAAAATGTATGAGGATGTTGCACAACTTAAAGCATCAGGATATAATACTACTGAGATGGAGGAAAAATTGTGCAAGCTAAATGAAATGTTAAATCAGTCGTACGCGAATTATCAAAAGTGCGTCAATCTTATGAATCTGTCTACATCCAAGTCATTAGCAGAAGCAGAGAACTTATTTAAAACCACATACAAATCAGCTTATAAAATAAGAACTGACTTAAATGACATATATAGTTCAATACCTGGCGGATGGATAAGCGAATTAGAATCGGCAAATTCAACTTATGTGGCAAAGGGAGACGGAAAAGCAGTAATAAATATAGATAAAGCAGATATTAAAATTTATGTTGTCGGGAGTGTGACATTAAAAGGAGATACAGACAACGCAAAAATTTCTCTTAAAAATTTAAAGGAAATGAATTCCAGTGAAGGCAAAGTTTATGGAGGGGATGGAAATATTGAAATTACTGGAAAAGACCTAATAATTGAGATAAGTGGAAAAGATATAAATATAGCAATCGCTGGGAATGGAAATGCCACATTGACAGGAACAGGGACACAAAAAGCATGTGATAAAGGCTTGTGTATTTCCTTTCCATGGGAAGGAAAAAACATAAAATTTTCAAAATGAAAAATACAAACCCATCATCACTATTTACAAAAATGGACAAGAAAACTTTGCTCATAGGAATTTTGTTTATAATATCATTATGTGTAATCTACATTATCATGACCACAGATACAGGAGAGTATCCTGATTATACAGGCATAGAATATATGTCCTCTGAATATGATTCTACATCTTACCCCCCGGAAGATAAATATATGTCCCTTAACGATATGGAACAGGCAATTAATGAAAGCGATAAATACAATATATCCGAAATGGAAAAAGATATGGAAATGTTATATGATACTTTGGAAAATGTCTCCCAAAACAAAATTTAGAAATTTAAATAAAAATTTAAAAATTAGAAATTTTAGAAATTTTGTACAGGTAGTTTTCATATTATTCTTAATAATACTTTTGACAAATGTGATTTTACAGTGTTCATTGGCAGCAGAAATCAAAGGAAAGGTTGTCGGAATAAATGGGGAAAATTTGAGCGGGGCAGAAGTAAAAATTTATGAGGGAATAAATCTTATGCAGAAGGTTGTAACTGTGAATGGGACATATACGATAAATTTAGGTGCGGGAAATTATTTTGTTGTTGTGACATACATTGATAAAAAAGAAAATTTATATATTGACAGTATAAATTTAGCAATTGGACAAAATGAGACAAAATCAATAGACTTCTCGCTTATTGCTCAGTATACAAATTTTTCGGATGCCGATATTCCTCCCGCACTTGAAGATATATTTAAGATGGAGACAAATTTAACAGGCAGCTCACAACCAAATGGAAGTAACGGCACAAATTTACCTGCCTCGGGAGATATTTCCTCAAACATACTATTGCTTGTTATAATATTCGCCATTGTAATAATTTTTGTGTTTTTTTATATTTTGTATGTTTATTACAAGGCAGAAAACATAGAGGAAAAAATTGATGTTGTTGAGACAATTATAAAAAAAGGCGAAACTGGAAAAGAAGCAGAGGAAAAACAACGGGCAGCAATAACAACCCATCCAATTCCATCAGCAGCCACACCACTTGAAAAAGAAGAGAGTAATAAAAAAGAGGGCGGTAAGGCAGAGAAAAAAGAAGAAGATGCAGATAAAAAAGAGCAATATAAAGTTATGATTCAGAAAGAGAGAGAAAATTTATTGTTATCTTTAACCGAAAATGAGAGAATTGTTATTAATGTTCTTATGGAACATGAGGGGGATTTATTAAGAACAGAGATAGCCCGAGGTACAAAGCTTCCAAAATCAAGTTTGGCGATGGCACTCAAAAAGTTAGAAGATAGAAAAATAATAGAGATAGACAAGACATTTACAATTCATAAAGTTAAATTTACAACATGGTTTAAATCATTTCTGTAAAAAACAAACAAATACAGATTTATTATCATTATAAGCAAGATGAAGAGTGAAAAAATTGTGCTTTTGACCGGTTTATTTTTATTGTCAGGTGTGGTGTTGGGAGTAGTTTATGTAACTCTTGCCTCATCTGTATTTATAGAAAAACTATCAAGCACATCAACATCGGAGCCGGGAAATTTTACTGAATTTACAATAAACATTCAAAATAACGAGTCGGGAAATATTAGTGAAATAAACCCATAAGGTCAAGATAGTCTTGTAAATGTCAATAATCCTCTGAAATTATAACTTTCTGCAGTAATTAAACGGGAAGTGCGGCTTCAATTTATAAAATGCGTAAAGTTATATTATTTATAGACATCTTTCTAATATTATAACATTATGCATTTAAAATGAAACCAATAAAATTTCATGCAAAGGAAATACTTCGATTATTAGAAGCCAACAAAACCCTTCGTACTGATGAACTATTGAAAATAATAGGTTGTGCCCCAAGAACCCTTTACATTAA
>MNZY01000137.1 GCA_001873845.1 Candidatus Altarchaeum sp. CG2_30_32_3053
TTAGATATATATCATTAAATAAATAAAACTTTTGAACGACAAGAAACTTATTTTAAAAAACAGAAGGATTTTTATAAGAAGAGTTGCATTCTCTTACAACTTGTTGACTACTTTTGGTTTTCTTACCATTTTTGGTTTAAATACTTATTTATTAATTGGTAATATATTTAAATTAAATAATCAAAAGTTGAAATTTTCACTATAATGGGAAAAAATTCTCGTTTCAATTGGTTGGTGACATTTAATTCGGTCAATTTTCTCATTTAGCCGATAGTCATGTAATATTTTTATAAGTTATAGAACTTATGTAGTTTATTTTGTAAATGAACATAAAAAGTCAAGAATTCATATCTGCCTTGCGTAAGTCCTCCACCATATTTTTTCCAACCCTTTAAGACAATCCTATTCTGTGAGGTCGAATATAGTTTCTTGCTTTTTTCGCATTTTTATCTCAAAATATAATTATAGTCATTTTGAAATCTTTTGATAATATTGTTTTTGTCCATATATTTATTCTTTAAATCATAATATGTAATGTTGATGTTCAAAATAAATAATCAAAGGTTGAAATTTTCACTATAACGAGGGGTATAATTAATTAATCGCAAGATTATAAATAAGAGCGAAATTTTTTAAAATGTTTACCGGAGAAAGCACATATCAGGAGGTTATAGCAAAGGAAGAATCCTACAAAATTCTGGCAAAACACGGCGTTCCGTGTGTAACCTGTCAGATGGCAAGATATGAAATGGGAAAATTAAAATTAGGCAGCATATCAGAAATGTACGGACTTGATTTAAAAGCACTGCTTGATGACCTGAATAAAATTAAGTAATTGGTAGGTAATGAAACGGTGATGGAAACAAAAAATTTAAAAAATTTAATCCTTTAATGTCTCAGATAACCACCGTGACAGATGACTTAAAGAAAATTTCCTTTGTTGATGCAATTTATCTTTTTGGTTCTTATGCAGCGGAGTCAACAAGACCATTTTCAGATATAGACATAAGTGTTATTGTCAATAAAGACATTCCAAAAGAGAAAAAAGAAGAGATGTTGGGCAATTCATCCCGGCAAATTGACATTTCTCTTTTCTATGACCTTCCGCTGAATATACAGTTCAGAGTAATAAAAGACGGAAAACTATTGTACTATAAAGATGAATTACTGACACACAGAATTAAAGTAAAAACAATAAATGACTATCTTGATTTTAAACACATAATAACAAAACACATTATAAAATGTAGGATATAGAAAGGATAACAAAAAATAATTAATGATATAGAAAAATATTTCGGCGATCTGGAAAATTTAGGTATTGAAAAAGCAGACGATTTAGACGACAGGAAAAATTTTTACGCCGTTTCAATGGTGTTGTTTACTATATTAAACAGAGCAATTGACCTGGGAGAAGAGATTGTCTTGTCAAAGAATTTAGGGATGCCTTCAACTTATAAAGATATTTTCAGATTGCTTTTAAAAAACAAAACAATAGAAAAAAATATCGGAATATGATGTCTTTGATACATTTAAACGCATCATGGTTGTAAAAAATTTTGCAGATAAAATAAACTTAGTTATAAAAAAGGAATTTTAATAAATTTAAAATCAAATATCAAAATATCATCCTGTGTGTAACCTGTCCGATGGCGAGATATGAAACGGGAAAATTAAAATTAGGGATATTTGGATAATAAAGCAATGGATGATAAAGAAATAAAAATAATAAAGCAATGGATGATAAAGAAATAAAAATAATAAAGCAATGGATGATAAAGAAATAAAAAAATTTATTGAAGGTGCATTGTTTATTTCTGGAAGAAATTTATGTATTGAAGAACTGGCGAGAATATGCGCATTGGGAAATTTAGGGAAAGTAAGGCAAATCGCCGAGCTCTTAAAAAAAGAATATGATGACAGAGATTGTGCGATAAAAATTTTTGTTGATGAAGGTAAGTATGTGATGGACATTAGGGAAAATTTAAAAGACAAAATTTCAAATATTTCCGCATATCCTGAAATGACAAAAGGGATGCTGAAAACGCTTGGATTTATTGCATATCACCAGCCAATCAAACAGGCAGATGTATTTAAAAATCTGGGCTATGTTTATGAACACATAAAAAAACTTGAGAACTTAAAATTTATTGAATCATATAGGAACAAAAATTATAAAATTTTAAAAACAACGAAGAAATTTGATGGCCATTTTTCTCTGAAGGCATTGGATTTAAAGGCAAATTTAAAGGCAAAAAATGAAGGTTCTATTTTCAACTACAAATAAGCACAAAATTGCGGAGGCAAATGAAACCGGAAAAATTTACGGAATAGAATTTGAGCAGATAAATTTTCCTTATCCTGAAACAAGGGATGAGAAATTTGAGAATATAGCTTGCGAGGGTGTCAGATATGTTTATGAAAAAGTAAATAAACAGGTAATTGTTGAGGATTCAGGCATAATCATTGACGCATTGAACGGCTTTCCGGGAACATTTTCCGCTTATGCTCAGAAAAAGCTCGGAAATAAAGGAATTCTAAATTTAATGCGGGATGTTGAAGAACGAAACAGGACTGGGAAATACATTTCTGTGGTTGCGTTTTTTGACGGAAAAATTCTGAAAACATTTGTCGGAACGGTTGACGGAAAAATTTCAACCAGGGAAAGAGGAAGCAGCGGATTCGGATACGACCCGATATTTATCCCTTTGGGATATGCTCAAACATTCGGAGAAAATCCTGAACCAAAGAAGGAAATTTCCCACAGGAGAAAGTCAGTTGAGGCATTCTGTAAATTTTATGTGAAATATAATGAAGGAGTAAAATAAGACATAAAGGTGATACGGGGAAAGTGTGGGCAAATAAAATTTTTGTCACCTCACTCTCTTTGGAGATTTAAAACAAATTTTTAAATAAGTTCGCTTCGCTCTCACTTAGAAATTTCAGGTTTTTAAAATACTTCTTGAATAGTTGCATTTAATTTATATCTATTTTTAAACAAATACTTTTTAAACAAATACTAATTATTTATAACTTTATTATAAAATTTACATAAATTTAACAAAATGGGTAATGGATTATTTGCAGGAAAGAAATGTCTGGGTAAAAGAAAAAAATACAGATGGAGTGATCCAAGTTATATAAGAAGGGTGTTGCATTCAAAAGAAAAGACCGATCCTTTGAGCGGTGCTCCGCAGGGAAAAGGCATTGTACTTGAAAAAGTTGAAATAGAAGCAAGACAGCCGAATTCAGCAATGCGAAAGTCCGTAAAGATTCAGCTTGTCAAAAACGGAAAGAAGGTTACCGCATTTGCTCCAAGAAACAGGGCGATTACATTTATAGACGAACACGATGAAGTTGAGATTGAAGGAATCAACGGTAGAAAAGGAGGAAGTTACGGTGATCTTCCAGGAGTAAGGTATAGAGTGTATAAAGTTAATAATATTTCATTAAACGAGCTCGTTCATCACAGAAAAGAAAAACCGCAGAGAAAGTAAATTTCCAAAGTTTCAAAATTTTTTGGTTCGTTTTTTATTGAGTATTTATATACTTTTAACTAATTAATGTTCATCCACAAAGTATAAAATTTTGAAAAAGTCTTAATTTTTTCAAGGTAAATTTTTGTGTTTTTAACAATTTAAAAATCTTACAGATTTTTAAAGATTGAAAATCTTACAGATTTTCAGTAAAATTATGAGTTTATGGATGGACACTAATTAATAAACCCAAAAATTAATAAAATTGATGAAGGGTTTAACAAATAAATTTAACAACTTAGAGGACTATCGCTTTGAGATAAAATTTTGGGAACATTGAGCGATGTGCTATGAAAGA
>MNZY01000144.1 GCA_001873845.1 Candidatus Altarchaeum sp. CG2_30_32_3053
AGAGCGAAGCGAACTTATTTTAAAATCTCAAAGATTTTAAAATATCCGAACGAAGTGAGCGTATTTTCAAAACGCAAAGTTTTGAAAATATACTGAAACCTTCGGTTTCAATCTTTAAAAAATCTGTGGGATTTTTTAAATACTGAAAATCTTTGGGATTTTCAATCTTTAAAAATCTTTGGGATTTTTAAATACTAAAACCTTCGGTTTCAATCTTTAAAAAATCTGTGGGATTTTTTAAATACTGAAAATCTACAAGATTTTTCAATCTTTAAAAATTTACGGAATTTTTAAATGAGAGCGAAGCGAACCCATTTTCAAACTTGTTTGAAAATACACGATTTTTGAAATCATAAAGATTTCAAAAAGACACTAACAAAGTGAGTGGAACGAAGTGAGCGTAACAATCAAAAATTTACCTATAATTTTTTATGGTGGGTGAATAGTTACCTTATTTTTATTTAAATAATTTAAGTATAGGTGAGTAGTTACGATTTTATTTCATAACAGCGGTTGTTGTGAAATAAATTTTGCCATTAGATTTATCTGTTTTTCGAACTTGCTCAATAAGTAGTGGTAAACTACCATTATATTCACATAAAATAAGAGTGAATTACTGCCCAATATTGAGCAAATACTGTTTTTCAATACCTAATCTTAATTATTATTCTTAATTATTACACTTATTTTGTTTATAAAAAATGCGTTCGTGCGAATTTTCAGATGTACTCCTTATAAGAACCCTCATTGAAATAAAGAAAAATCAATCAGTCGGAAGAAAACGATTAAGCGACAAAATCGGAATTAGCGAAGGAAGTATGAGAGCCCTTCTGAATCATTTAAAACAGAAAGAAGTGCTTACCGCAACAAATATGGGACATTCCATTACTCCAAAGGGAAATGAAATAGCTGCTCAATTTTTAAAATTTTGCTCGTTTCCGTTTAAAATTTCCCTTCCTGATATGACCAAAAACAAGTGCATCGGAATAATACTGAAGGGTGCGTCCGAAAAAATAAAAAATGGAATTGAAGAAAGAGATACAGCAATCAGGGAAGGATGCAATGGAGCATACATTCTTTTATATGCATACAATGGATTTAAATTTCCATCAGTAAACACAAGCATCTTTGACTATCCTGTTTCTCATGAATTTTTAAACAACATGGCAAGACAGGAATGCCTGAAAGAAAAAGATGTAGCAGTTATATGTTTTGCAGATGATTTTATAAAGGCAGAAAACGGAGTTATAAAAATTTCATTAAATATACAAAATTTTAAGTTGGAAATTTAATTTTTAATTAATTTTAAATTTTATTCATTAATTTAAATTTTATCCGCTGTTTATTTTTTTAAAATGATGGAAAAAAAGGAATTTAAAAGGAGCAAAGCAAAAGAAAAGGCAGAAAAGAGAAAAAAGATGTTGTTAATAATTGGTGCATTTGTAGTTGCCATAACAATGGTCTTGTCTGGATTGACCATGAGGGAAAATCTTAATCCGCAGCCAGCACATCAGCAAAATCCCGTAGATGTCTTTTCGGACTTTAATTTAAAGGCAGAAGATGTAACCTTTTATGTTGAAAATTTTTCAGATGAATTTGTTTTTATCACAAATATCGGTTTTGCCTGGGATAATCTGAACTACATAAAAAATATGTCTATAAAAGGCGTACAAAAAATTGAAATAACATACATTGAGAAAAAGTATTATGTGTTCAGATTTAAATTAAACGCGAGTGACTCCACAAAGGAAGATGCATCCAGTGACATATCCAGTGACATATCTAGTGACATATCTAGTGACATATTCTATAATCTTGGAGTTATGCTTAACATAGAGAATAAAGAGAACCTGCTGGGAGTGTATGATGGTTATGGATACGGAATTGCAAAAAGATTCAAAATATTTGCTCCGATATCTACACAAACGGGTGATTTTGTTACCGGAGCATGGTATGTAATGAAAACGAACACAACAACAGAGGATGTCGGGCTTGTATCAAAAATTGTTGAAAAATGTGATAATATGTCTGCTGTTGTTAACAACATAACTAAGGTAAATGTTGAAGGTGCAAATTATGATGCAAAAATTTTAGAGAAATTAAATATAAAAGCAAACAGTATAAAGACAGAAAACCCAAAGGTTGAATTAAATAATAATTCCATAAATAATTCCATAAATAATTCCATAAATAATTTGCTTCTGAAAAATTTAATGAACAAATATTCTCATAACATAATAAGCGATAATATTTCCAATGTTTCAACCATAAATTTTGCCGACTTTGTAATAAAGGTGAAAAATTTAAATGCCAGCAACGCAACCCTGGAAATCATTTCGTTTGAGTTCAATTCAACAAAGGAGGAAATGGAAAAAATATTAAATGATGATGCCTTAACAGGCACAAAAATAAAATACAATATCAATCCGGGAAAGATAACCTTTGAAATAGACGCCAATGTCTGGAACAGTGAAATTTATGAAAAGATAAAGAAAAATTTAGCAAATTTAACAATAAAAAAGCAGGGAACGGTAAGCATAGAGGAATCGTGTGTGAATGCTCAAAAACTAATAGTCATTCCTGAAAACACAAGATTCAGTGCAGTTGTAAATTTAAAGAGAAATATTAATGATACAATAAATGTAAATGTAAATTTATATACAATGACTGGGGGCAGGGAAGACAGATATATTCCTTATCGGGCGGTTGATTTGGAGTTATAAAACAGAACATTATCCCCTCAATAAAACGCGACAAATTAAATTATCAATTCCATACATACTTTACGGGTGAAAAATCACCTCATTACAAAATGTCTATGTTCAAACATTTGTAATACATGAACGGAGTGAGCGGACTCCGTTCGGAGATTTTAAACATGTCTAAAAAATAACTTTTTACATTTTATACCTGCTCTTGCTCCTGTATTTTAAAAACTTCTGGTTTTTAAAATACACCCACTTTGTTCATATCTTTTAAAATCTGCATAATTTTAAAATACACCAAAAATTTGAATTTTGAGAATATACCCAGAACAATTATTTAAGGCAGTAAATAGAGAAAATAATTAAATATAAATATCAAAAGTTTCCCATTTCAGTTTACTCCATTAACAAATCACCTCGCTGTTGTTCGGAGATTTAAAATTTCTAATGAAATTTAAAATAAGATTGAAAATCTGTTGATTTTAAAATTGTGAAAATATTTCCTAAAACCAGGATTTAAATCTTTTGTATAAATTCTTGAGATTATTTATAGGTTTAATCTTAATAATTTAATGAGTTGGGAAACTTTTGTAAAATAATATTAGTTTTTAATTTTCATTCCTAATTATTGTAAAATTTTATTAATAAATTTATCAGATA
>MNZY01000213.1 GCA_001873845.1 Candidatus Altarchaeum sp. CG2_30_32_3053
ATTAAATTTATAATATTCAATTTTAATTTTTAAGCAGATTTTTAAAAAATATCTCACAAATTAATTATCCCAACTTAAAGGGATGAGCACCTAAAATTTTCTTTCCCTCGGCAGCAGTAAAAAATGAACCGGCAATAACAATAGCGTTTGCATTATTTGTTTTTTTATTTAAGTCCATTGCCAAATCAATTGCCTCTCTTACATTACCTGCACAAAGCACATTTTTAAATTCATCCACGTCTAAATTTTTTTTCATATCTTCTGGCTCTGCTGCTAGTTCATAATCTGGCTTTGTCAAAATTATTACGGTTATTAATTCCGAAAATTTTAAAACAACATTGAAAATTTCTCCTATATTCTTGTATTTTAAAATTCCGGCAATCAAAATTATCCGTTCAAAATTTTCAAAATTTCTGATTTTTGACATTGTATTAAACAACGCTTCAAAACTTGCTTTGTTGTGGGCAACATCAATAATAATTAATGGATTCCTTTTAAACACTTCAATCCGGCATTCAATCCGGACATTCTTCAATCCGTTCTTAACTGCCTTATCCGAAATTTCTATCCTTCCTTCGTTCCTTAATTTTTCAATGGATTCTATTGCACAGACGGCGTTTTTAATCTGATGTTCTCCTAACAGAGAAATTGTGTATGGCTCGTTTTTATAAACAAATTTCTGAAATTTCAAATCCATATAAATTCCTTTCGGGAAAGAATTCATAACTATCAATTCGGAATTTTTTTGCCTGCAAATTTCATTATATAAATTTAAAATTTCATCCTGAGAAACGCATGTAATTAACGGAACATTGTTTTTTATTATTCCTGCTTTTTCCTTTGCGATTGAAATTTCGTCATTCCCCAAAAATTCTTGATGTTCAATTGAAATGTTAGAAATTATGGAAAGCATCGGATTTATAACATTTGTTGCATCGTATCTCCCGCCCATTCCGACTTCTATAACTGCAATCTCAACTTTTTTCTTTTCAAAACAGACATAAGCCATCAAAGTAACTGCCTCAAAAAAGGTCAGGTCTGATTTTTCAATTATGTTTTTGCATTCGCTAAAAATTTCGCAGACATCTTTTTTTAAAATCTTCCTGTTGTTTATCTGAATTCGCTCTCTAAAATCAATTAAGTGGGGAGAAGTATATAAACCAATATTGTAGCTGCTTTCTTTTAATATTGATGCGAGCATCGTGCTTATACTTCCCTTTCCCTTTGTTCCGGCAATGTGAATACTTTTAAATTTTTCGTGCGGATTGCCGGCAGCAGATAACGCATCTTTTATTCTTTCAGCCGTTAAGTCAATTCCTTTTGAACTTCTTAAATTATAGAGGTATGAAATAATACTTGAATATTTCATTTAAAAAACATGTTGCATTATTGTTTTGCTGCTGCTTTACACTCATCGGCAAATTTTTGCATATCTTCAATGCTCATAAATTCTCCTATCTTTAATTTTTTATTTGACGGACATCCGAATTGTGGAATTCCTTCATTAAAGTTCAGCACATCCGGAAGGCAGTCCATTGCTATTTTCATCTTTTCGGCATCTGCCACATTAACCCATAAAAATTTATATCCTTTATTTTCTAGCTCGTGGACCCATGGCTTCATCTTTACACAGTGCGGGCAGGTATCTGAATGATAAAATGCAATTGTATCTTCACCTATATTATACTTTTGAAGACAGGATGTTTTTACACACACATTATTAAGGCAGTTATTACTTAAACATTCTGAACTGCTTTTACACTGTTCTCCATCAGTCCTTAAATGTTCTTTTCTGCAGACATTGTTTTCACATATTCCGCTTGCACATTCGGCATTGCTTATGCATACTTCTTTTTCTTTCTTTTTGTCCACACAATGCTTTGTTTTGTCACAATACTGAGCAGATATATTACATTCATTATCTTTTTCACAATGCTTCGCTAATTTCCATATTCTTATATATCCATAGTTATTATCCCAAACCAATTTCCAGTTTTCCAGTCGTTTTGAAGGGTCTTTGCACCATTCTGCATCACATAATCTATACTGTGCATAACTGTCAGCATGCTCTCCTAGATATAACTTTGTGAACATATGATTTTGAAATTCATTCGGAGCATAAACAAACTCTCTAAACATAGGCAATCCACAAACAGTGCCTGAGGTATCATCTTTCATAACACACATAATTATATCACCAAATGACTGGATTCCGAGTAATGAGCCATCGTGATTTTTCTTCCATTCATCCCATGTCATTTGTTCTGTTGGAATGGGTGAACCATCTGGTCTATTTTGGTCTGTTAATCCCAAAACAATTGTTTTTTTAACATATATTTGTGATTCGTCCGGCTTATTTATATCAACACTACGTTTTGCAATATCAAATTCTATCATTCCGATATAATCAAGCCGCTGTGTTTTGTTTGGAGGATATCCACAGTAAAAATACAATTTGCTAACCTCTTCAATACCTCCGGCGCTGCTTTTTTCATATACGTCTACCTTTCCTCCAAATTGACATACACCTAATGCATTTTTGTTCGGATTCTCAGGATTTTTAAGCCATTCTTCATACGCTTTATCTTCATGTTTTGACAAGTCACCCTGTGCTATAAAACGCAAAGCATGATTCTTTCCAATCAGAGTATAATCAGTAACAATATACTTTATATTTGGATACCTTTCTAATAGTTTCATTGCTTCATCTTCTGTCTGATACAATGTAAAAAATCTCGCTACTTCCTGAAGCTGCCAATGAACTGCCTGTAAATTATCAATCAATACAGGTCTCTGGGATATAGAGGTGATCCAGTGTCCGTAATCCCACCATGTTAAAACAATATCCTCTTTATTTGTATTTTCATTAAACCACTGCAATCCCGGCATCCACCAGTTTATTCCGCTTCCTATATTCCAGTTATACTCTCCCTGATGAAGCATCATTGTTGATGAATGCCATAAAGGTGAAATGTATGGAAATGAGGTGTGAGTAACCACTTTGCCGGTAGCATGATCTGTTGATGTGTAATTTATGTCATAAATATAAGGAAATGCAAATAACGGAATTATAAGCACCGCAATTGTCCCTATAATTCTCAGCCCGTTCAGGTGTTTTCTGGTAATTCCGGCAATTAGTCCAATAGTGGCACCTAACGCAATAACCCCAAGAACAGTACTAACTCCTCTTTGAGGTACATTATAGTATGCCCACAGCCCAGAAATTGCCAAAATTAAAATTATTAAAGCACCCATTCTTCCTCCTTCTGGAGAAAATTTAAGTGTAAGCAAAAGTATAGCAATAATATCAAAACAGACAAAAAGCATAAATACAAACCATGGATTTATACCTGCAAATAAAGATGATAAAGACGCACTCATCATAACTATCACCATATAATGAATCAGTATTGCTATTCCTATTGGTATGAGGGTATGCAGTGATGGTTTTCCCTGCCTGCCTGCAATCAGATAAGAAAGCAACGGAATCATTCCAAGCCCATATAAAAATAAAATTCCGTAAGTTGTAAAATCACCACGACCCAGTTGTTCCGCGATTGTTTTATAGACAACCCCTTGTGCAGTAACCGTCAATGCATCCAAAACAGGGTCAAGAACTAATTGAGGCAAGGCAAAAATTACTATTACTCCTATAATAATAATTCCCACGCTTACTCCTCCCAAAACATTTTTTGGAAATTTGTTTAATGCATTTTCTATGAACAAATTTACCATTTCAAGTTTGCCATATTTTTTATTTTCATTATATTCTTCATATTCTTCATTTGCTATTATTTTGTTTGACTTTATTAAAAACAACCTCAGCATTTCAAGGATTAAAGGAACAGCAATAACAGCGACAAAAATAAGCATCGCTGTTTTAGAAATATTAAATGCTGGAAGGACATTATGCGCATGTAAAATCAATACATTAAACAATGGAAAAATCATCGGAATTATTATATACGGCACATGAGAAAATGTATTTTCTTTGTTTAAAAATTTTACAAGCGCATACAAAACGCCAAATAATCCGATAGCATATAATCCATAAGCAGCATATCCGCTCCATGCAACAGACCAAAAGAAAAACGTAATTCCGGCAATAAATGTCCATTTTAATGACCTGTTTTTAATCGCATTGAATATTACATACAAAGTTGCCATCATAAGCACTAATCCCATTTCACTTGCTTCGGCACTTCCTGCAATTGACCTTGTACTGTAAAGATAATTAAAGCCCAGACAAAACGCACCTATCAGTCCGACTAATTTGTTGTGCGGAGCATAAGCAGAAAAAATTTCCCTGAGGAACAAATACATAAAAATTATTGCAAAACCGGCCATCAGTCCGCCGAACAGCATCGCTGTATCATACGGGTTGATGCCGAGCGGGGATAAAATTTTTGCCGTTGATGCCATAAATACTGCATGTAAAAAGAAACCTGACGAAAAATCACCCCCGCCAAGTGTTTCACCGTAATACTTTTTCCATTCATAATCGCCTTCTGGTTTTGGATATACTAAATCATCATGATCCATTACATATTCATTTGTATAAGTATTATTAACAATTTTATAATGCCAGTGACTGTCAAACGCATCACCACTTGTTAAATAAGGATTTGTTGCCGGAATCAGATGAAATAAAAATACAGAAATAACAACAGCAATCACAGCTGCAAATTCCTTTGATAAAAATTTATGCATTGATAATACATAAAACAGCAAATAAATTCCAATAACAACACCAAAAACATTAAAATCACCAGCCATCCAGCCGACACTATTCATTCCATGATAAGAAAACAATGCCTCTGTAAATATCAGAACAGGAACTCCTGTAAGATAATAATTCTTAACCTTCCTGAAATACATATAAACAAAATAAGATGACAATACACCAAGTATTAAAAATATAATTGTAAAGACAGCAGGAAAAATTTCGTTTGCTCCCGAAACAAATGGTTTGATAATTGCCAGTATAAATGTCAAAACCGAAATAATAAACAACGGTTCAATAATTCTCCCGCTAATACCTTTTATCCATTCCTCTAAATTTTTTGATGTTGGTAAATTTACGCCTCGCATTTTAAAAAGTTAGTTTAGTTAGTTTATGTAGAGTTTATGTAGTTTATAAAATTAGTTTATAAATTTATAACAGAATATTAAATTTTAACTTTTGTTTTTTTGTTTTGTTTTGATTTCGGTTTTGTTTTTTGTTTTGTTCTGGTTTTGTTCTGGTTTTGTTTTGATTTCGGTTTTATTTTCCGAAATTTCTCTTTGTTTTTTTATAGTTGTCTATAATTTTGAGCAGGTCATCTTTTTCTAATTCGGGCCATAGTTTATCAACGAAATAAATTTCCGAGTATGCTCCCTGCCACAGCAAAAAGTTACTTATGCGGTGCGCACCTGTTCTTATAAATATATCGGGATACTCCTTAACGAGTAATTTGTTTCTCACATTTTCTTCATTAACTTCTTCCTTGCTGTCCTTAAATTTTTCTATAACTTCCATAATTTCCTGCCTTCCTCCGTAAGCAACTGCTAAATTTACCTTATGTTTATTGTATTTTGCTGTCGCATCTTCCAGTTCCTTTAATTTATCGGTAAATTTTTTACTTTTTACTGCATCTAAATTTCCGCAGATTTGGACAGAAACCTCATTTTTGTGAAGCCGTTCATCGTTTATAGTTTTATCAATTTCCTTTATTAAAATTTTGTTTAAAATTTCCAGCTCCTCTCTGCTCCGGTTTTGTATATTCTCTAGAGATAACGCGTAAGCGGTGAGACATTCAACATCCATTTCGGCGCACCATTCAATAAAATCCCTGAATTTATTCATTCCGGTTGCGTAGGCATTTTCAAGGTTCATACCCTTTTTTTTGGCATACCTTCTGTTTCCGTCTGGTGTTATAGCAATATGCATTTTAAAATTTTGAATTAGAAATTTAGATTTTGAAATAAATTTAATTAAGGTATAATTGTTAAACAATTTGTATAGTTAAACAAATGTATATTTTTAAAATGGAAATTTCTGAAATAAAGGAGAAGGATAAAAAAATAAATGCGTTCATCGTATTTAACGAGAAATTTAAATCAGATGAAGAAAAAATAAAGGGAAAAACAAAAGAAAATTTATCTGACTGCGGAAAATTAAAAGGTCTGAAAACAGGCATTAAATCAAATATGAATGTTTCCGGACTAAAAATAACATGTGCCTCAAAAACTCTTGAAAATTATGTTTCATTTTATGATGCTACTGTTGTTGAACGGATAAAACAAAATTCCGGATTGATCGTTGGAATGACAAACATGGATGAATTCGCATGCGGAAGTTCCGGAGAAACATCCTACTTCAATCCGACACAAAATCCTTCTGCACCTGGACACATTCCAGGTGGTTCAAGCAGCGGAAGTGCAGCTGCTGTTGCTGCGGGATTTGTTGACTGTGCGTTGGGAAGCGATACAGGTGGAAGCATAAGAAATCCCGCGTCTCACTGCGGTATCGTCGGATTTAAGCCGACTTACGGAGTTGTTTCAAGGTATGGTCTGATTGATTTGGCGATGTCCCTTGACCAGATCGGACCAATGGCGAAAGATGTCCGGACAGCTGCATTATTGCTTGAAGTTATTGCGGGACAGGATGGAAAGGACGCTACATGTTTGAATTCAGGCGGAAATTTTTCCAGTTTTCACAAAAATTTGAATACAAATTTAAAAAATTTAAAATTCGGATATGCAAAAGAGTTTGATGAACTGATAAGTGATATTGGGATAAAAAATGTAATTCATAAAGGTATTGATAAAATTTCATCCGCTGGAGGTGAAATTGTGAATGTTTCATTGCCTGACTTAAATATTGCCCTACCAACTTATTATCTAAATGTATATGTTGAGTTTTTTTCTGCAACGAGAAAACTTGACGGAAGAAGGTATGGATACAGGATTGAGGATGTCTGTGGAGAAGAGGTGTTAAGAAGGATTATACTCGGGAAATTTATCTCCCAAAAAGAGAATGCAGGAAGTTATTACAGAAAGGCGATAATGGCAAGGACATTGCTTAAAAAAGAAATTTCTGAAATTTTTAAGAATATTGATATTTTGCTTTCTCCAACAGTTCCGAAACTGCCTCACAAAACAGGGGAGAAAATTTCTGACCCAATGGTTATGTATGCTTATGATATATTTACAGTTCTTGCAAATCTGGCAGGAATTCCAGCAGGTGTTGTGCCAGCAGGAAGGGCTGATAGAATTCCAACAGGGTTGCAGTTTATGGGAAAGGCATTGGGAGATCAGAAGGTTTTGAATGCAATGTATGGATTTGAAAATTTATGAAATTTCAAAATGTCTGAATACGATGTATTTATATAGGAATTGTATGAAATAATCAGCTGAAAGGGCAAAGGCATTCTTGCCGGAAAGGAAATTTCCTGCAAGCCGGGCATTTCTGTTGTGATTCCAAAAGGAGTAAAGCATAAAATTATCACAGGCAATGACGGTTTATATCTGCTGGCAAAATTTATTCCCGCATTAGTTTGAAAATTACTCAATCAAAATTTCGGAATAACCTCTTTTATAAATTTATATTTTTTAATAAATGGTTTCAAATCATCAAGGCAGTTTTTTAAATGTTCATCAAGTTCTTCTGTTTTGATGCGCATTCGTAACCTTTTTAATTCAGCATGTTCGTAAATCATAGAAAGCAAATCAGAAATTTCAACAATATCTCCTTCAACACCTCCTTTCTTTTTTTCCTTCCATAATTCAATGTATTTGTATCCTCCTTCTATGTCATTTATGTTTGCATTGCTGAAAATGTCTTTTGCTATCTCTTCCTTTGCTTTACTTAGATCAGGAATGTATTTTTTACAGGGATAAGGAATATCTGTAAGTATTGATTCTTCTATGTCGTGAATTAGTGCTGTCCTTAAAATTTTTTCTCCGTCAATTTCAAATCCATTCTTCCTGAACAAATCAATTAGCAGCATTGAGATAACTGCTGTATCTAATGTATGCTCGGCGACACTTTCAACTTCGTTTAATTTAATTCCGCAGGAAATCCATCCGCTTCTTGGAATGTCTCTTAAAATTTTATAATTTCTCAAAAAATAAAGAAATGTGTGCATATTTATTTAAATAAGTTAAGTAGTTCTCAAATCGCGAAGATTTGAAATACTAAAAACTATATTGAAATCTTTAGGTTTCAATCTTTAAAATTTTATGAGATTTTTAAATACTAAAACCTTTGGTTTCAATCTTTAAAAAATCTGTGAGATTTTTTAAAGATTGAAAACTGCAAGTTTTCAATCTTTAAAAATCTACAAGATTTTAAAATACTGAAAACTGCAAGTTTTCAATCTTTAAAAATCTACAAGATTTTAAAATACTAAAAATCTACAAGATTTTCAATCTTATTTTAAATTTCGTTAGAAATTTTAAATCTGTGTCCCTGTGTGAGAAATTACCTTTTAATTAGCCAAACAATTACAAAAATTTAAATACAAAAATTTACCTGATTTTACCTTGGATTGCCAAATGGACCTGAAGTATTGTTATTTTTTTATTTTTGTGCATTTAACTAATGCGTCTATTGTTGCCTGTGCCAGATTTAAGGAAGTTCTTGTATGCCCTGTTGACGATGACCACATGTCCTTTATTCCTGCCAGCGCCAACACTTTTTTTGTAACCTCTCCGGCAACCAGTCCCAAACCTCCTGCAGCAGGAATTAATTTAACACTTACACTTCCACTGTTTCCAATCATGGTAATCGGAAGGGTGTGAGGCTTTCCGCAATTACAAAACCAGCTTCCGCATCCTCTATTTATTTTTTTAATGTTTAGTTTTGCAGCTCTGACTGCCTGGGTAATTGCTATTGGCACTTCTTTTGCCTTTCCCTGTCCCAATCCGATATGGCCGTCTCCGTCACCGACAGCCACAACAACCTTGAATCTCATAACTCTACCATTCGTTGTCACTCTCTGCACTCTTTTGTTTTCAATAATTTCTTCACCAAGGTTTGGCAATAATTTCTCAACGATCTCCGGATCTTTTATCCGGATGTTCTTTTCCAGAATTTCATCTATTGTTTTAATTTCTCCGTTTGCTACCTTCTTTCCAATTTCTGTTTTTGGTATCCATGCACTTTTTTCTGTTTCTATCCTTCTTATACGCCTTCTAAGGTCAACAACCTCCTCTCTACTTCTTCCGAATCCACCGCTAAATCCTCCTCTTCGTCCACTTCTGCCAAATCCACCGCCTCTTCCACTGCTAAATCCTCCTCTTCCACTTCCATTGCCTCTGCCAAATCCGCTTCTTACCTGACTCTCTCCGCCTTTGATTTCTCTTGTAGCGCTCCCTGTAGCAGTATGTGCTTTTTTTTCCGCATTAATGTTTGTTTCTGCCATTCTTTACTTAGAAAATGAATTTTTTATATTATTTAATGTTTGTTCAAAAATCCCTGTTACGGATTTTGATATGTGTCCTCCCTTTAGTCGTTCTTCATCAGGCAAAATTTTATCTGACAGATGAATCTTCATTCCCGCATCAACAGCTCCCTTTCCTGCGGCATAAATTTTACTTCCCTTTGTTGACTTTTTAATCCCGATATCAAGAATCACTCCTGTATCCGAATGTTTTATCCCTTTTAATCCGCATAAAAAGCCAGTCAAATATGCTGCAGGAGTATTTGAACACGAAATATTCCACCCGTATTTCTTTAAGTCCTTTGAATTTGCAGAGACTATTATTTTATCTCCGTCCTGATGAAACTCCACAAGCTGGGCGATAACATATTTATTTGTAGGTCTGAGCACCAATCTAATTTCTTTTGACTTTATTAAATTTAATCGTTTTTTATAGTTTGTTTTATTTTCTCTCCTTCGTCTAAATTTTACGCTGTAAGTTGTATTTGTTACCATTTTTTAAATTTTACTTTATAAGTTCTTTATTCTTTTTCATACCAGAAACATACTCTCCCAGATGTTTTTTGTTCCTGAAAAAATTTCCCTTTGCAAGAAGGTATAATTTTCTATATTCTGATGTATTTATTTCTTTTTTATTGCGCATTTCTGCAAGAAAATTTCTTAGTACTCTTATCTTCGCAATCCATGTTGTCTTCGGATCAGTTCTTGCCTTAAATGTTCCTTTTCTCTTTCCATGTCCCCTTTGTCTTCCTTTTGCTCTTTGTGCATCTCTTTCTCTTGCCCTTGCCCCGCATACGCCTTTTTTTGGCATTATTTCTATAGGTCTCCTATTTCCTATCTCTATTTTTACATCAGTGAGTTTTTTTATATCCTTCCTTGTAATCGCCTTTTTTATTTCATCTAACTTTAAAGGATTAAAATAGACCCTGCCCTTACCGACACCGAATAACCTTGCTGTCAGATTTTTCAGATTTTTAAAATTCATTTTAACGATGTTCTAAATTAAATTTTTCTAAATTAAATTTCTCCTTTTCTCGGATTTAATATTATGATGTTTAATTCGTTTGCTTTTTTTATTATTTCATTCCTTTTCTTTCTTCCCACCTGAGATGATATGACTGCTGCCTGAATATTTTTGTTTATATTTTTAAGTTCCTTGAGGTTGTTAATTGCCACTGTCCAATATCCGGATGGATGAATTCCTCTGATACTTTCCGGCTTTTTATAGCCGACTTTAACCAAATGTCCCTGTCCTCTCTTTTCAACCCTCAGCTTACTATCCACTCCCTTTGGCTTTCTCCACACTTCATCTAACCGCTTAACCATTCCATACTGCTGCCGTAAAAATTTTGGCTTTTTGGCACGTATGTGATGAGCAATCTTGAATAGTCGTTTTTCTTCCCCTTCAAGTTTTCTTTTGGTCCTTACATTCTTTATTTTTTCTACCGGTTTTTCTTTCTTAATCATTTTTTTCGGCATCTCTACTGTCTTTTTCTTTGTCTCAGGTTTTTCTAATTCTTCTTTATGTTCTTCTGTTTTTTCTGTTAGCGGACTTGTTACTTCTCCGGGTTTTTCTATCTCTATACTTTTACCCGCATCATCTTTAGCCATTTCTATACTTTTACCCGCATCATCTTTAGCCATTTTTATTTCCTCTGTTTTTGTTACTTCTTCTGTTGTTACTTCTTTTTTTATATGTTTAACCTCTTCTTTATCATCAATCTCCTCTTTATCTACCTTTTCTTTAGATGTTCTTTTTTTTAGACCTTCCTCTGTATTTTTTTCTTCTGTGTTTTCTGCCATCTTTTTAGAATAAAAATTTATGATTTAAATTTAGATTGTTGATTATTTGTTATTATTTTATCAGGACTCCGTCTTTTTCAATTATGTATATTCCGTCCTGAAATACCCTTCTGTCCTTGTTTTTAATTTTTCCTGCCTGTTCAATATTTGCTGCTGTTTGTGATGTCTTTTCAATATCTATTCCTTCAACTGTCAAATCCTTTCCGCTGACCTTTACATTAACACCGTCCAGAATTTTTGCTCTCCGCATAGATTTTTCACCGAGAAAATTTTTAATCATTAATTCTTTGCCGTTAACTTCAAGTGAAACCGGAAAATGTGAAAATACCAGTTTTAATTTATAAATCACTTTATTATTTGCCCCCTTTATCATGTTGTTTATGTGAGAATAATAAGTGTTTAGCAATTTCTTTTCTCTTTTTTTGTCTGTCTTTGTCGATATAATTACTTCCTTTTCATTTGTATTTATCTGTAAATCATAAGGGTCAAATTTTTTCTCAATCTCGCCGTACTTTCCCTTCACTTTTATCAGGTCATTTGTAATTTCCACATTTGTTCCTTGCGGAATTAAAATTTTGTCCTCCATTTTCTAATATTATGTTAATTAAATTTTATTCATTAAGATTAAAATAGTTAAAATTACAAAGTTAAAATATATGATGTAAATAGTTAAAATAGATACACTAATATACATAAGCCAGTAATGTTCCTCCCGTATTGTTCTCTTTTGCTTCTTTATGTGCCATAATTCCCTTTGAAGTTGACATAATCAGCAGTCCGAAATCCATTGACGGAAGATATCTCATCTCCCAACGCATAATGTCATTTCTTTTTGTATAAAATCTCGGCTTTACCGCTCCGCAGTTATTTATTTTGTGGGCCATATTTACTCTCACCTCTCCGCCGGGAACAGTCTCAATAACCTCAAAATCGCCGATATAGCCTGACTTTTGAAAAATTTTTAAAATTTCTATCAGTAATTTTGATGACGGTCTGATTACACAATCTTCTTTTCCAAGCATTTCATAATTTTTTATAGTTGTCATTGCATCGTTAAGCGTATCTCTGCTCATCTTGAAAAATTTATAAATTTAATTAACCTGATTGATTATTTGTTTATTGTTTTGCTTATTTAGATGTATTTTTTAAATCCGATGCTTTCTGCTACTTCTCTAAAACACCGTCTGCATATATTTAATCCCTGTTTATGAATTAACCCTCTGCTGTTTTTACAGATTTCACATTCGTCCTTTGCAAATTTTTTCTTCGGATTTTTAGATTTTTTCATTTTCTGATGTTTTTATTCTTTTAGTATATTCTTTTATTCTTCTTTTTTTATAATATTAACCTTAAATTTCTCGGTGATAAATTTCTCTGCTTCTTCACCTTTCACCCTGTGAGCATTTGAAATATCCGAGCGTTTTATCTTTCTCCTCATAATACTGTAGCCATTCCGCTCAATCTTCGCGTTTATATTCAGCCCAAAATTTCCTATTTCCATAATATACTTCATTCCCGGAATATCAATATATTCTTTAATTCCGAATGAAAAATTTTCTCCGTCAAAACAGGTTGGTTTAACCCTCCAGTCTACTGCCTCAAGACACCTTTTCAGAATCTCTTCGGCATCCTTCCCGCGCAAAGTTACCTTTACTCCAATTGCCTCTTTCTTTTTAAGATTCCATGTGGGGATTCTTTTTTTACTTATTGTCTTTATCGGTTTTCTTTTTGTCAGTAAATTGAGCAGTTTCCATGCCTTTTCAACCCTTTCCCCTGACTGTCCGACACCAATATTGAGTACAACTTTTTCTATTTTCAGGTCCCTCATTGGATTTTGTTGTGCGTCCATTATAAGTTAAATTTAATAAACTGATAAATTTAAAGATTTAAATTTTAAATCTGGATTAACGGTTTTTCTTCGCCGATAACGAGTACATAGTCAGTTGATGTTTCAATATCTCCGACCTTTGTTAACGGAGGAATATTTTTGGTTCCTTTGGTTATATTAACTATTTTTCCTTCTTTTCCTTTGTTTCTGCCGTTTGTTATTAAGGCACTTGCTCCTTCCTTAAATTTTAAAATTTTTTTAATTACCTTCTTTTTTGCGGAAATGTCAAAAACAACTGTATCGTTTGTATTTATTTTTGCATTATCATTGTCTTTATTAACAAGGAAAGAGTATCCGTCCCCCGTGGAAATATGGATTTTGTTGCCTTTTACGACATGTTTCCCGGTAACCTTTGCCAATTTGGATTTTGCTTCTTCTTCACTTGTTTCTTTGAGCAATAAGTTCCTTGATTTTATTGTTGAAGGAACTACTCGGTAATATTTATTCATCTTGGGAAATGAAAGGACATCCATGATACCAATTCCAAAATTTCCATCTTTTATTATTCTGCCATCTACAAACACATTTCCTTCCCGCAAAATTTTATTTACCTCTCTGCTATTGTCTGCAAATTTCAACATGTCCCTGATTACATAAGTCAATGGAAATGATTCGTCCTTTTTCTGCGGCCCTCTCGGAGTTGATAAATTTCTCGGATACTTGCCCAATCCAACAGATGTACGTTTTGTGTGCATTTTTTGATTTATTAAAAAATATTTGAACGAAGTGAAATTATTTTAATTTAAAAAATTTGAGTATTTAGGATTGTTTTATATTGTTTTATATCTATATTGTTTTATTATTGCCGGTTGTTTTCCCTATGCTGACACCTCAACAGATGTTCTTGATAAAATTTCTCTTCGCATTCTATCTTCCAGATACAGGTCAATGAGCACACAGTTTGAAGGGTGAATCGGAACGAGTGCATCCTTTCCGTTGTTCTTCCTGACTGTAATCCCATTCACATAAATTTTATATTTCTTTAAATTAACAGATGTAACCTCACCCTCTTTTCCTTTATACTCTCCCCTCATTATTTTTACAATATCTTTCTTCCTGATTGAAAGGGATCTACGATTATATTTCCTGCTTAATTCTTCACTTAAATGCCCTGCCATCATTTTATGCCTTGCATGCGAGGGGGCATTGTATAAAAATTTCCTTTGCTTTCTTGGCTTACTACTTTTTACTGATGTTACCATCTTTAAATATCCTTATATATTTATATTTTATAGTTTAAATAAAATTTAATTTAATAATTAGCAATAGGAATTAAAAAGGTTAATAAAATTTTTGGTCGTTCAAAAAATAATGAAGAGAAAAATAATCAAAGACAAAATAAAAATTAAATTTCAATCAATCTTTGGCAGTGTTTATTGGAAATTTAGAAATAAAAAATAAGAAAAAAATAAGAAAAAAATAAGAAAACAAACGGTTTCAAAGAATTTTATGCGGGGGAAGGGATTTGAACCCTCGAAGGCTTACGCACACAGGATCTTAAGTCCTGCCCCGTTGACCGCTTGGGGACCCCCGCAATAAATGGATTTTTATGAGACCTTTTCCAAAAGTTTCTAAAGTTTCTATCTTATTTAAATTATCTTTTTAAATTCGTCCATGATTTTCATTGTAATTTCTCCCGGACCGTTCTTTATTTTTCTTCCGTCAACTTCTCTTATTGGAATAATCTCTGCTGCTGTTCCTGTCATAAATGTTTCATCTGCATTATAAATTTCAAGCAAGGTTAATTTCCTTTCCTCAACTTCAATATTTAAATTTTTTGCTATGTCCATGACCGTCTTTCTTGTTACTCCCAACAACATTGATGAATCAGTTGAAGGTGTTAAAATTTTCCCGCCTTTAACAACAAAAATATTATCCCCTGTTCCCTCGCTTACAAAACCATCAACATCTAACATTAACGCTTCATCTGCCTGAACATTATAAGTCTCAATCTTTGCAAGTATGTTATTCAGATAGTTTAATGTTTTTGCCTTGACATCAAGACACTGCGGAGGAATTCTTCTCATTGAGGCAGTTATTACTTTAATACCTTTGCTATATAAATCTCCATACATTGCCTCCCAGTATGTTGCGATTATAATTACAGTTGGTTTCGGACATTTTCTTGGATCTAATCCTAAATCACCGACACCTCTGCTTATAACCAACCGCATATAAGCATCCTTCAGAGTGTTTGCTTCAAGTGTTTTATAAAGGGCTTCCCTGATTTCATCCTTTGTCATTGGAATTTGCAATTTTATATATTGTGCTGACGCAAAAATTCTGTCAATATGTTCATCAGCCCTGAAAATTTTTCCGTTATACGCTCTTATTCCTTCAAACACACCATCACCGTATAAAAATCCGTGGTCAAATACAGAAATTTTTGCATCTTCCTTGTCGTAAAATTTCCCATCAATATATATTTTCATTTTGACAGTATTTGTGTTAATTTTAAGTTAATTAGTGTCCATCCGTAAAGTATAAAATTTTGAAAAAATTTTAACTTTTTCAAGGTAAATTATTATGTTTTTGACAAAAATTACGGGTTTATGGATGAACACTAATTAAGTTAATTATTTGTGGTAATTATTAGGAATAGAATAATAATTTTTTAAATTAAAAATATGTTTTATGCCGAGGTCGCATAGTCCGGTAGTGCGCACGCCTGGAAAGCGTGTGGCTGAAAGGCCTCCAGAGTTCAAATCTCTGCCTCGGCGAAATTTTATGCAACAATCATTACAAAATAACCATAACCCGTAACCATAACCCTATTACAAAATATTACAAGGTTACAGTAATTACTATAAAATAAATCAATAATTACAAAATAATTACAATAATACGATAATAGGTAAATTTATAAAAATAATAAAATTTATAAACCAAAGAAAGATAAGCATAAAATAAAAAATGGCATCTAAACAAACAGGATTTAAATTAGTGATGAATGACTCTGAAAACAAAAAAACATACCAGATAGCATTGGATGAAAAAAAGAGCGAAAAATTTATAAATCTCGAGATCGGAAATAAATTTGATTGTTCAGTTATTGGAATTCATGGATATAAGATAGAAATTACTGGGGGAAGTGATATTGCCGGCTTTCCAATGAAAAAAGGAATACATCAGGAAAGAGCAGGAGTTATTGTCGGAGAAGGAAGATACCGAAAGAGAAAAACATTTGGGGGAGAAAAGATTAATAAAAATACTTCTCAGGTAAATGCGAAAATCACTAAAAAAGGAGAAGTTCCGATTGAGAAAATTTTAGAAGAAATTTCTCCGAAAAAATAAAAAAGGAGTAAAATAAATTGACTATAAATAAAATAGAAGGAAGAATGGGTGTAAAAAAGAAAAATAAAAAAAATACTAATAAGAAAGACAATACTGTTAAAGAAAGAGTAAACGAGGAAAGAACAGTAATAACTGTGGAAAAAGAGGAAAGAAAAGAAGTTAAAGAAAGAATAGAACAAAATACACAGTCCGAATGGAATATCGGATTAATTGGTCATGTAGATCATGGAAAGACAACAATAGCAAAGGCATTGAGCGGTGTTTGGACGAGTAAATACAGCGAGGAATTAGAGAGAGGAATCACGATAAGAATCGGTTATGCTGATTTTTCAATTTATAAATGTCCGAAGTGTTTTGAGCCGGAATGTTATACTTCTAAAAAAGTATGTCAGTATTGCGGCAGTGAAACAAAATTTTTAAGAAAAATTTCTATTGTTGATACACCCGGACACGAAAGTTTAATGGCAGTAATGCTTTCCGGTGCCTCTGTAATGGACGGAGCAATTATGGTTATCGGTGCAAATGAAAAATGCCCGCGGCCGCAAACAGCCGAGCATCTTGTTGCTTTATCCATACTTGGAATAAAAAATGTTATTATTGTTCAGAACAAAGTTGATCTGGTTTCTAAAGAGGAGGCAAAAGAAAATTATGCCCAGATAAAGGCATTTGTTAAAGATGTATTTCCCGATGCCCGGATTATTCCAATAGCTGCAACTTATGATGCCAATATAGATGTGCTGATTAAAGCAATCAATGATATGGCCGAAAAAGGCATTGAAGAAAAAATCAAAAGTGAAAAGGAACAGTTTTATATGCATGTTATTAGGTCATTTGATGTTAACCGGCCCGGAAAGGGTATTACTGAAATGAATGGAGGAGTTATTGGTGGAAGTATTCAAAGAGGAAGTATAAAGGTCGGTGATGAAATAGAGATAAAACCAGGGATTACAATAAAGAATAAATTTCATCCGCTTACTACAAAAGTTTTTGAACTCTATGGAGGAGGTGTAAAGGTAGATAATGCGAAACCCGGGGGCTTAATAAGTATAGGTACAACATTAGATCCGTCGGTAACAAAAGGTGATGGAATTACCGGAAATGTTGTTGGATTAAAAGGAACACTGCCGGAGCCGGTTTATAAATTAAATGTAAAGATAAGTCTGTTCAAAAATCTAATAACTATTGGCGAGATAAAACCGTTTGTTCAGAATGAAAGCATAATGATAAGTGTTGGCACAGCACTGCGTGTTGGCACTATCCGGGATGTTAAAAAAGGAGAGATAGAATTGTTCAATCCTGTCTGCGTTGAAAAAGGCCAGAGAATTGCAATAGGAAGAAGATTTAGCACAGCATGGCGTTTGATAGGATACGGGATTGTGAAATAAAATTTTTGTATTTGAAATTTTGAAATTTGTATCTAATCAAAAGTTTCCCATTTCAGTTTATTCCATTAACAAATCACCTCGCTGTTGTTCGGAGATTTAAAATTTCTAATGAAATTTAAAATAAGATTGAAAATCTGTTGATTTTAAAAATGTGAAAATATTTCCTAAAACCAGGATTTAAATCTTTTGTATAAATTCTTGAGATTATTTATAGGTTTAATCTTAATAATTTAATGAGTTGGGAAACTTTTGTTATGTACTATAACAAGCATAATTTTTCTTTATAATCAACAACAATAATAGAATATTTTGCTACAATGTGAGAATCCTATAGGACTTTCCATACTGAACTGACATATTTCTTAACTTTTCATGTAATGCTTTTTCTGT
>MNZY01000242.1 GCA_001873845.1 Candidatus Altarchaeum sp. CG2_30_32_3053
CATCAACCATTTCCTCAAAGTTTAATTTTTTTGCTAATTCTCTTTTTAAATCTTTATTAGCATATTCTATAGGGTTCAACTTGGGAGAATATGGTGGAAGGAATACAAAATGAATATCTAACATTTCCGCTAAAGCAGTCACCATTTTTGCATGGTGTATTTTTGCATTATCTACTTCTATTACTATTGGCCCAAATGGATTACTCTTCCGTATGTTTTGCAAAAACGCAGCCATGTTTTCTTTTATTCCTCTATCCACTAACATAGCAACACTCTTTCCATTCAACGCCATAAAACCAAATAAAGTTTTTGACCTTATCTTCCCAAGCTTATACTTTATCTTTGGTGTATTTAACAACCTTATTTTATTTGGATTAAGTTGAATTGCGGTTTCATCAAGAAATGCAATAATTGGATTACATAGCAATAGAAACACGAGAGAAATTTTTTTTTAAAATATCCTCTGCATCTACTGGTTGTTTTTCATTTTGGACAAATGGTTTTACATATGGAACTTTCTTTTTCTTTCTCAATACTTCCCATACCCAACCATAGCTAAAAACAATGTTGTATTTCTTTTTTAGATAGTCTATAACATCTTTTATTGTCATCCCTTTTCCAGAGATATCATTAACTATCTCATTCCATTGCTCATCAGTTATCTTTGATTTTGGGCCACCTGTAAATTTTGGAATTAACCCGTCATATCCGTAATCATTCCATCTTTTGATCCATAACCATATTGTCCGCTCACACCGTTTGCTTAATTTTACGATATCATCAAGACATTTTCCTTCATACAAATAGATCATTACAAGCAATCTTTCTTTCACTCTCGAATTCTTTTCTGCGTGATATTTCTTGATTAATTCTTCATAACTAACATGTTTATTTACGTTTATCTCTTTATTATTGGCCATTTTTAATTATAAATTATAAAAAGTATTAATAATTATGGGTGTAAAAAGATAAGTTTTTAACTATAGTTACGATATTTTAATACTTTTTAAAATATATTTTATCAACTTATTATGCAAAAAACATAATTATTATTTATGGATCAAAAAATGGATCAAAAAATAATAAAAATAAAGGAATTAGGTAAAATAATTGTAAAGATAGATACTTTCCTTTTATTTTGTAAATTTATTTTAAACATTAAATTTAAATCAGTGCAAATTTCACTGTGTTCCGCTTAAATACAACCCGGCAACACCTGTAATAATTAAGCCGATGGATATTATCTTCAATGCCGTTACCGGCTCTTTAAAATAAAGTATTCCGACAATTGCGATAAGCGTAATCCCGACAGCAGCCCACAGAGCGTAAGCGATACCTATATCAATGGTTTTGATTGCATAAGTCAAAGACACAAAACTTGCCCCATAAAGTACAAACATCATAACTGATGGTAAAATTTTTGTAAAGCCATCGGAAAGTTTCATACATGTTGTCCCCGCAACTTCCAGGAGTATTGCCAAAATTAAATAAATCCATGCAACAGACATTTTATTTATCTTTATTTTAAAAATAAGCTGATTTTGTAACTATTCAGTCCTGTGTGAAATTTAAACCTTTTGTAAGGTGAATATATGAGATTATTTTACTGCAAAAAGCCAGTAAAATAACTGTTGATTTTATTTTTTATTTATTTTCCCCCCAAATGTTCCGCATACTCCCTCTCCTTTTTTATTCTTTTGTGTGCGTTTTTAAGGTCTTCTGAAATTTCATAATTGTTTTTTGAAAAATAATCATATATTGCCTCTGCCAGCGCATCCAATGCCAGATTTGAGCAGTGCATTTTTACCGGAGGCAACCCGTCAAGTGCATCTGCAACATCCTCCATTGTTATTTTCAGTCCTTCTTCTGCGGTTTTTCTCATCGCAATTTCCGTTATCATTGAAGAAGTTGCAATTGCAGCTGCACAGCCCATTGTTTTAAATTTTATGTCTTCTATAAGGTCATGCTTATTGTTGCCGTCAGCACTTTTATTCACTTTAATAAAGATTTGCATCACATCTCCGCATACCATATTCCCTGCAATTCCAACACCGTCGGCCTTCTCAATTTCTCCGGCATTCCTTGGATTCATAAAATGCTCCATTACTTTTTTTGAGTACATTTTTATTTTCTAAGACATTTGAAATTTTACCTAAAAGGGCTTAAATTTCTCAGCCGCCCCACAATTTTCTTTAAATTTTCTATTGCATAATCAATTTCTTCCTGTGTATTGTCCATTCCAAGCGAAATTCTCAAGCTTCCATGGGCATCTTCCGGCGGCAGTCCAATAGCGGTAAGAACATGACTTGGTTTAAGAGAATGCGAGGAACAGGCAGAACCTGTTGAGACAGCAATTCCTGCATTATCAAGAAGCATTAACATCGACTCACCTTCAATATTTTTAAATGAAAAATTTACATTATTGCACAGTCGTTTTGTCGGATGTCCGTTGAGTTTTGATTTTGGAATTTCATCAAGAATTCTTTTGATTAAATAATCCCTTAAATTTCTCATTCTTTCAACTGAGGGTTTTGTTATAATTTCACTTGCCTTTGCAAAGCCGGCAATTCCGGGAACATTATAAGTTCCGCTCCTTAAATTTTTTTCGTGTCCTCCGCCGTGAAGCAGCGGCTCGATCTTAACTCCATTCCGCAGATATAACGCTCCGACTCCTTTTGGTCCGTAAATTTTATGCGCATTTATTGTAACAAGGTCTAAATTTTGCTTTTTCACATCAATTTCTTCCTTTGTGAATGACTGGCAGGCATCCGTATGAAAGTAAATTTCGTGTTCTCTGCAAATTTTTCCGAGTTCTCCGATATTCTGGACAGTTCCAATTTCATTGTTTCCGTGAATTACAGTAACAAGGATTGTATCTTTTCTTATTGCTTTTTCAAATTTTTCTGGTTCTACAATTCCTTGCCTATCAACCTCCAAATATGTTACATTAAACCCATTCCTTTCAAGAAATTTTGCCGAATTAATGACACAACTATGCTCTATCTTTGTTGTTATTATATGCTGACCTTTGGCTTTGTTTGCAAGTGCAATTCCTTTTAATGCTATGTTATTTGATTCTGTCCCGCCGGATGTGAATATAATTTCACCCGGTTCCGCATTTAATTTGCTGGCAATCTTTTCTCTGCTTTTTTCAATTGCCTCTGCCGCTTCTCTACCATAAGAATGAATTGATGAGGCATTTCCAAATTTTTCCGAAAAGTATGGCAGCATCGCTTCAAGCACTTCTTTTGCCATCGGTGTTGTCGCTGCATTGTCAAGATAAATTTTCATTTTGCCGGATTAAATTTTTAAATTTTGTTAAATTTTATCATAAAAAATTAAATTTTCGGTGCTGACCCACTAAAATTGGGATAATTATTATATTTGTTTTTTTTACTAATATTTTTATAAGTTATAGGACTTACTTATATTATTTTGTAAATGAACATAAAAAGTCAAGAATTCATATTTGTTTTATGTAGGTCCTGTAATGTTTAAAATTAAATTTATAATATCCAATTTTAATTTTTAAGCAGATTTTTAAAAAATATATCACAAATTAATTATCCCAACTTAAAGGGATGAGTACCAAATTTGGTGCTGACCAGCTAAAATTGGAGTAATTATATATTTGTTT
>MNZY01000194.1 GCA_001873845.1 Candidatus Altarchaeum sp. CG2_30_32_3053
AAACCTTCGGTTTCAATCTTTAAAAAATCTGTGGGATTTTTTAAATACTGAAAACTGCAAGTTTTCAATCTTTAAAAATCTACAAGATTTTAAAATACTAAAAATCTTTTGGATTTTCAATCTTTTGGATTTTCAAATGATATTTCAAAAAATTTTAAAAAATATTTCACAAATGAGGTTAATTTAAAGGGATGATCACATAGCTTTTCTAAAAATTTCTGTGCTTTTTGGGAGAGTTCTACGGCACACATCTTAATTTATTCGCTTCGGTTTCTCTTCTTTAAGGTCATTCTCCGCTTCCGACAATGACTATATATCATCATAAGTCAGTATACGATCTACATCAACTAAATGTTTTTTTATCTCTGTTATTTCTTTCATTATGTATTCAATGTTTTTGTTCATTATTTTAAAAATCAACAGATTTTGAAAATATCCGAGCAATAGCGAGGTTATAGTCATTTTACTGACTTTTTGCAGTAAAATGACTATACTCGTAAATTTGATAATGGTACAAAAAGTTAGCAAATTTACTATATATTCAATGTTACGTTTTCTTTTATGTTTACTAAATTATTATTTTATTATTTTAACTTTTAACTTAATAACCGCTGTTCCACAACATACTTCCTAAAATTTTAGTTATACTCTGCGTTTATCTTAACATAATCATAACTTAAATCGCATCCCCATGCAGTTGCTTTGCCTTTTCCTTCATTTAAATTTAGCACAATTCTTATATTTTTTGCCTTCATTATGTCCCAGTTATCTAATTTATTGATAATTCCGTTGTTTAAAATTTCAACTGCCTGCTCGTTATCAATGTCCTCAAATTTCAAATCAACAAGGTCAAAATTTATTTTTGCAACACCTCCTGCTGCACCAATTATTCTTCCCCAATTTAAATTTTCTCCGAAAAATGCGGATTTAACCAAATTTGAATTAGCTATTGCCATGACAATTTTGTTGGCTTTGCTCTTTGTATTTGCTCCTTCAACGACGATCTCTAAAAATTTACTTGCGCCTTCTCCGTCGGCAACAATCTTTTTTGCAAGTTCATTTGTTGAAAATTTAAGCAAAAATTTAAAGTCATCAACAGTGCAATCCATTGTTCCGTCTGAAAGTAAAATAGTGCAGTCATTCGTGCTCATACATCCGTCAACAGAAATCATATTAAACGATTCGCCAACTGCTTCCTTCAAACATTCGTCTAAAATTTCTGCATTATTGCAATTTTTAAAATTTGCATTTGTTGTTAAGAAACACAGCATCGTTGCCATATTCGGGGCAATCATTCCAGCACCTTTGCAAATCCCACCTATTTTTATTCCTTTGTATTCATAAGAAATTTCCTTAAATTTAGTATCTGTCGTCATTATCGCTTTATTTGCGTTCCTTGAACTGCGGACATTAATATTTAATTCTTTAACGATTTTTCTTATTTTTTCGATGTCCATCCGTTTTCCGATAATTCCGGTTGATTCGCATAAAATTTCATTGGAGTTTATATTTAATTTTTCCGATGCAATTTTACACATTTCTCTGGCATCGGCGAGTCCTTCCCGGACACAAGCGTTCGCATTTCCGGAATTGGCAATTATTGCCTTAATTTTTTTCCTTTTTTTCAATAAATTTATATCGTATTTTACGGGATTTGCCTTTATTGAATTCTTTGTCCAAACAGCCGCACAATCGCATAAATTTTCATTCCATATCAAAGCTACCCCATATTTTTCCGTTTTAATCCCGTTCGCTTTAAATTTGTTTATACAGATTCCGTTATTACAGGACTTTATTTCATTTATTTCATCCATTTTCTGATTAATTTTTTGTATGAACAATAAATTTATTTCAAAATTATGATTTGCTGAATTTATAATAAAAAACACAGGTCTCAGATTTTTATGATTTGCTGAATTTATAATAAATGTTTTAATCTGGTTTGTATATCAGTTTTCCCTTAACATTGATTTCCACATGTGCATCTTCCTTAACAACGCTTTCTGTTCCGAAATTCATTATCCTGAAAGCTTCATCATATTTAAATCCAGATGGGATTTGAATATCTCCGAACAAAGTGGGGTGATTATTTTTCGGAATTTCAAGATTTACTTCTTTAAAATACCTGCGGACTTGCCTTTCATCAAGCCGGCTTATTGGAATGTGTGTCGCATCAACAAAAAATTTCTGGTTTAAAGACAAATCCATCGGAATATAGGAAAAACTATCCCTGTCGTAAAACTCAGCCCATGTGTGCGGCTCAAATTTCCCGTATTTCGCAAAGCCCAATACATATCGGCAGGGAATTTTAAAATATCTGCAAAATGCGATAAACAACGTTGAATAATGAACGCAATTTCCGATCTTATTTTTAAAGAGCCATTCTGCACTTTTCATTTCGTCAATGTCGGTGTATCTTAAATTTAAAAAAATCCATGTTGAAATTTTATCTGCAGTTTCTCTGCTATTCTCTGCATTGAATCGGTTAAGAAATTTTTTTGTATCATCTGAAAGAATACAATATCTGCCTAAATTTAAAAATTTTTCAGGATTTGAATTATGCCGAACTGATTTATACGCCTGATTTTTTACCTTAAAATAAATTTGACAGGCCTCTTTGTCTCCCTTAATGTAGTCCTTTCTGAAATTTAAAATTGCCAGTCCGTCTTCAATTTTGCATTCCTGATATTCGTTTTCGCATCCGAAAATTTTAGACATCAATATCCTGTGATAATCATCTTCAACCGGAACTGGAAAACAAACGGAAAGCGAATGCGAATCATTAATGAAATTTGCCTTCACCTCAATAACCAGTTCAATTAATGCATCACTTATATTTCTGTTATATTCGCCGGAAATTTTTTCAGAAATTTTACCTGTAAGCTTACCCATAAGTTTATCTACAAGTTTATCTATAAGTTTATCCGTAATATTCATTTCTTTAAAAGCAATTGCCCTTATTTTAATCAGTTAAATTTGTTATTTTAAAATATCAGTAGTTCCGAACACATTTGCTATGATAAAATAAATGATTGTATTAATAAAATTTAACAATTTAAAAATATTAAAAATTATTTGGAATTATATGCATTAAAAGCGTTAATTTAAAAAAATTTCCAAAAAAAGCAATGAATTTAATAAATGTGTTAATGTTGTTGAAAATGTTGTTAAAAATGTTATTGAAAAATTTGGGTAGAAACAATAAGCAATATAAAAATATATTACTGCTGAAAAGTCTGAAAAGTTAAAACGAGCATTGTCACGGCCAAACATAAACATC
>MNZY01000195.1 GCA_001873845.1 Candidatus Altarchaeum sp. CG2_30_32_3053
TCTCAAAGATTTTAAAATATCCGAACGAAGTGAGGTTATTTTCAAATTCGCGGAGAATTTGAAAAGACACGAACGAAGTGAGCGTATTTTCAAAACGCACAGTTTTGAAAATATACTGAAAATCTTTGAGATTTTCAATCTTTAAAAATCTTTGAGATTTTAAAATACTAAAACCATTGGTTTCAATCTTTAAAAAATCTTGGGATTTTTTAAATACTGAAAACTGCAAGTTTTCAATCTTAAAAATCTACAAGATTTTAAAATACTAAAAATCTACAAGATTTTCAATCTTAAAAATCTACGGAATTTTTTAAATGAGAGCGAAGCGAACTTATTTTCAAAACGCAAAGTTTTGAAAATACACGATTTTTAAAATCATAAAGATTTCAAAAAGACACGAACGAAGTGAGTGGAACAAAATGGGCGTAAAATTTCAACAAATACAAAAAAAATCAAAAAATTTACCCTTAATTTTTTAGGTGGCTGAATAGTTACAACATAAATTTAATATCTATGAATAGTCACTCGAAATTTCGTATAATAAGCAAATTTTGATAAATTTTTATATGGACAAAACAAATAAGAATAAAGTAGATATTAAGATTAAGAATAATGCAGACAATACTGTTGATGAATTTGTAAAGGATAAATTTAGAGAAGCAGAAGGTAAGAATAATTTCGAAGAGAGTATGCCTGATGACAAAATAAAGTCGCTGGCAGAGAAATTTATCTCCCAGAAGAAGGATGCTATTTTAGATGTTGCAAAAGACTATCCAAAAAAAAAGTCCCTGCTCGTTGATTACTCTGAATTGGTTAAATTTAATGCTGAACTATGCGATGAACTGATTGACTTCCCGGATAAAGTAATAAAAATTTTTGACGGTGTAGTTAATGCACAAAACATCCCAGTAAATTTTGGGGGAGAAGTCCGGTTCCATGTCAGGTTTGCATTACCAAAGGGCTTTACCGTGAAGATAAGAGATGTAACAAGCGAATATATAGATAAATTTTTTGGCACGGATGGGGTTATTACAAGAGTAAGTGATGTTCTTCCGAAGGTTTATATCGGTGTTTTCCAGTGTCCAATATGCGGGTGGAAAAAAGAAATTGAGCAGGAAAAAACCCGCAAGTTAATTGTGCCTTCTGTATGTGGCGACTGCAAAAAAGCAGTCAGATTTAAATTGCTGCCGGAAGAAAGTAAATTTATAGATATTCAGCGACTGGAAATTCAGGAGCCGTTAGAGCTGCTTAGAGGGGGTGAAGAGGCCAGAAAGATAGAAATCTGGCTGACGGATGATTTAACCGGAAAGGTCCTGCCCGGAAATATAATAAATGTGGCAGGAGTGATGAAATTAATTCCTCCAAAAGATATAAATGATGCTGTTTACAGGAAATTTATTGATGCAAATAATGTTAATGTCGTTGATAGGGAATTTACCGAGGTTGATTTATCTGAAGATGATATTAAAAAAATAAAGGAATTTGCAAAGTCTCCGGATATTGCCAGAAAATTTATTGACTCCATCAGCCCGACGATATACGGATACAGGGAAATAAAAGAGGCGCTCGCATTGCAGTTATTCGGGGGGAGCAGATTTGAACTTCCTGATAAAACAAAAACAAGAGGAGAAACACATTTGCTGTTAATTGGCGACCCTGGTGTTGCAAAGTCAAAACTGTTAATCGGAGTAAGTAATATTGCGCCAAAGAGTATATATGTCAGCGGGAAGGGTACATCGGCAGCTGGGCTTACGGCGACTGCTGAGAAGGATGAATTTGCAGAAGGTGCATGGGTGCTGAAAGCAGGGGCGTTGGTGTTAGCATCGGGAGGATTGGCATGTATTGACGAATTTGATAAAATGGAAAGTGAAGACCGTGCAGCAATGCATGAGGCATTGGAACAACAGACAATATCAATAGCCAAGGCAGGTATCGTTGCAAAATTTAAATCCGAGACCTGTGTACTCGCAGCGGCAAATCCCAAATTCGGAAGATTTTCAAGCGAGAAGGCAATTTCGGATCAGTTTGATGTTCCTCCAACACTGTTGAGCAGATTTGATCTGATTTTCCCAATTAGGGATGTGATGGATGCCTCACAGGACCAAGGTGTTGCAAGGTATGTGCTTATGGCATATACTGGAAAGAAAGAAGAACATCTCATTCCACAAATTGATGTTGAGTTTGTAAGAAAATACATCGCTTACGCAAGAAAAAATCTAAACCCTGTATTAGGAGAGGCGTCGCAAAAGAAAATAGAAGAATTTTATCTGAAGTTAAGGCAGGAAAGCAGCGGAGATGTGGTACAAATCACTGCAAGACAGCTTGAGGGATTAATACGACTAAGCTGTGCGAGTGCTAAAATGAGACTGAAAGATGTTGTTGAAAATGAGGATGTTAACAGGGCAATCCGTCTGACAACATATTCAATGAATCTTATTGCAAGAGATAAGACAACCGGAAAAATAGATGTTGATATAATAACGCATGGTCCTAAAGAAAAAAGAGATAAAATAAGAATCATGTCAGATATACTGGAAGGTCTTACAGATAACGGAAAGAAACATTGTATGGTGGAGGACTTCGTTAAGCAGGCAAATGAGCGGGGAATTAACGAAAAAGATGCAAAAAATTTTATAGAAAATGCGAAAAAAGAAGGACGAATATTTGAGCCAAAGAACGGACAGATAGGAATGATTGCATAAATTTATTCAAAATTTCTATATGTATTTCAGTCGTCTTTTTTTCCTTACGACTCTTTCCTTACGACATCCTTTCCATATGCTTTCGGAATAACTTCAATTTTTCCGTTAAATTTTTTTTGTGTCTCTTTTCCGCTGAAAAACCTGTCTAAAAATACAGCTAATGCAGCAACTTCACTGTGCGGCTGATTTCCTATACCTACATTGTAATCCACGATAAAATACACTTCTGAATCAACTTTTTGACCGCCGACAATTATAAGTAAATTTTTGTTTTTACTTTCGCTTACTTTATCTGAAATTTCTTTAATAATATCATCAGCATTCAGTCCATACACAGGTTGTACCGATATTTTTCCCACGAATGTAACTTTTTAGTCACGCAGGTATAATTGTACGAACATTTGAAAAATTCATGGGACTTACCGGCCCACTCCAACCATTCATCATATGATAAAGGCCAACTATGATAATTACTAATGGTTATGTAGCATATGAAAGTAGGCCACTTTTATTCTTGTGAATTATTAATTAGACTGCTATAATAACCTACCTATAAAGTAGATCGTATTCTT
>MNZY01000064.1 GCA_001873845.1 Candidatus Altarchaeum sp. CG2_30_32_3053
TATTTTTATACATTTTTAATTTCTATCGGGTCGGACAGGTCTTCCGCCATACACAATCTCGATATATCAGCGATATTCCGCAGAGGAATTCGCACATTGCGATTAGTGCTTATGAGGGCGGTTTCTCACTTTAAATAAAGAGATAGTCTGAAAAGACTTCTCAAAAAATTTAGAGATCCTGCCGACCATTCCGATGATATTTTTTGTTTTAAATTTATATTTGTATTTTAAATTTATTTATGAAAAATTTAATATAAAAGAGGTGGCTAATTAGTCATATAAATGTAGCCACCACTTATACCTAGATTATTACACAAGAATACGATCTACTTTGTAGGTAAATTATTATAGCAGTCAATTAAATTAATGGCCTACTTCTATTTGGCACTCAACCGTAAAAAGAATCGCTGAAAATAACAATTTTACAAAAATTTAACAACCCATGATTTTGTGTCAATCCAGAATTTAAATTTTTCCCGCATTCATTATTGCCTTCTCCAGCGCATTTTTATGAATCTCCGCTGCTTTATGAATAGAACTATCCGGTCCACCTTTTCCCTTGCATTCGTATTGTGTTAATAAGCCCACTTCCTTTAATGCATCTTCCGGACATTTATTTTTAAATTTTTCCGCAATAATAAATGCCGCTCCACAAGGAGATGACCTCAAAACTTTAATGTCCTTTATTATGCCTCTCCCTATATTCACCTTAAATTCAGGCATCCCAAATTTTTCTGTTATGTTAACTGCACAAAAACAATCTGCAAAATATACATTTTTCAGGTTGCACCCTGATGTTGTCAGGACCTTTTTTGCATCCTTTAACAGATACGGCACATCCGGATGTTTTGTGTAGTCAATTACAATATCTGCCAAAAAAACAAATTCAGGAATTTCAATTTCTGAGAAATCGTCAATTATTTCCGGTAAATTTTCAGGCAGCCATTGACCGATAAATTTTACATTTTCATCAGCACCTACCATGTTTATGAATTCTTCTGCACACCATGAATTCCCGATAATCGCAATTTTAAGCATAATATTTACCTGCCTTTGCTTATTTTTTCTTTTATTTTTCGTTTTCTTACAACCCTATAATATAATATCGCTCCGAATCCAAATCCGAAAAATAAACCAATCGCATTTAAAATTACCGTTCCAATTAAATCGTTATTTAAAGAGCCAAAATTTAACCCCAAAAAAACAACAACACCCATGACACTTGCTATTCCTCCCCACAATAAACTTTCCTTAAATTCCTTTATAAAATAACCAATACTTATACCTGTCAAAAATAAAAAAAGAGGTAATAAAAACAAAAAATTTTTAATACCTTCAATATCAGCAAATGCAAAAAGAAGATATACTACAAACCCGATAACACATCCGATAAGTCCTCTGTTTGTATTCATGATAATTAAATTTAGACAATCGTAATTATCTGCTGTGCTGGCTTCTTATTCGTTTTAGTCGCTTCTCCAGTTTATGTTTTCGCATCTTTTGCTTTTTTCTTTTTTTTCCGCATGGCATTTTTTCAACAAAATTAAAATTAAACAATAAATTTTTATCTGTCTATTTGTTTTCAAGTATCATTTTAATACCTTTTATAGGACATTCTTCCGCACAAATCCCGCATCCCTTGCAATAATCATAATCAATGATTGCCTTATCCTTAATCTGAATAATTCCTTCGGGGCAAAATGTGGCGCACAATCCGCATTTTTTACATTTCTCAACAACCGGCTTTAAAACCCTCCACGAAGATGTTTTATTCAGGATGCTGTTTCCTGCATCTTCTATTGTCGCTCCCGTGTTGTATTTCATAGTATATTGCCTTTATTTTATTGTTTTTATTATTCTGCCTTAATTAGAACATATTGTCCTACTGCACTGTTTAGGTATATCTCTTTCTTTCCTTTTCTATTCATTAATTAGAACATATTGTCCTACTGCAATCACCTTGCTGTAAGGAATAACAAATCTTCCCTTATCATCCTTTTGAATATTTGCATTTACATTTACATTTACATCCGCAGATACAACCAAATTAGCAAGTTCTCCGTTTGTTTTTATTTCAATGTCATATACTTGCCCGACCGGTTCTCCCTTTGTTGTTATCACCTTCCTGTTTCCTATTTGTTTCCCTATTTCGTACTTTGTCATTTTAATACATTAAAATTTTTTTTAAATTATCCCAATATGAATTTACCTTAATTTAATCAGACACCTTCAATTCTCGGAGCCAAATAATATTTTATACCTCCTGTGCCAATACTATACTCTATTACCATTGGTGAATTTGTCTTAAGTTTTAAAGAGATAATTGTATCCGCATCCGCTGCTGTGATTAAATTTTTTAAATATTCAATTGAAAATGTTGCTTTTGCGTCTTCCTTAATATTCTTCTCTATTAAATTTTCATCTGAAATTTCTATCTTTACGTCGGACACATCTCCTTCCCCGGAAAGTAAAACCCCTTTGTCATTAATTTCAATTGCTATTTTTGAACTAACCATTTCTATATCTTTCACATGATCGGTGAATAAATTTCCCGCAATTTTAATCTCGTCAACTGTTTCTATCTTTGGCTCTCTTGACGGTGTTGATGTTTCAAGAATGCCCAATTCATAAGTTCTCGTTGTTTTTCCTTTAAATTTAATCCATATTTTGTTGTCAATTTTTAACTCAATTGTATCATCCGAGCGTGCTCTCTTCATCAGCTTTGAAAGTTCCAAAAAATTCATTCCGGCAACCAAATCCTTCTCTCCTTCAACCGTATATTCTTCAAACATTGATTTCGGGATATTTAATATCCCCATTGCTATCTGAGACGGGTCTATTACCTTTACATCAATACCGTTTGAAGATATATTTAAAGTACCTTCATCAACAAGAACCGATATGGATTCTATGGCTCTTTTTAAGTCCTTTACCTTTGATGCTTTTGCGTTGAACATTTTAAATATTTGATTTTATTTATTTTTGTTATTTGTTTATATAAATGAGCAAAGAAAACTGACTAATTAATTAATATTCATCCACAAAGTATAAAATTTTGAAAAAATTTTAACTTTTTCAAGGTAAATTATTATGTTTTTGACAATTTAAAAATCTTACAGATTTTTAAAGATTGAAAATCTGGTGCTGACCCACTAAAATTGGGATAATTATTATATTTGTTTTTTTTTACTAATATTTTTATAAGTTATAGGACTTACTTATATTATTTTGTAAATGAACATAAAAAGTCAAGAATTCATATTTGTTTTGTGTAGGTCCAGTAATGTTTAAAATTAAATTTATAATATCCAATTTTAATTTTTAAGCAGATTTTTAAAAAATATATCACAAATTAATTATCCCAACTTAAAGGGATGAGCACCGAATTTTT
>MNZY01000066.1 GCA_001873845.1 Candidatus Altarchaeum sp. CG2_30_32_3053
TGAGTTAAATTTTCTTTTGTTTTCTGTCTGCTCAAATATTCAAGCATTTCAACTGCAAGAATGTCTTTTTGGTTTTCAAACATCCCGAATTTCCTTTAAAATTTCTCTGATCGCTAAAAGGTTGATTCTTGACTGATGCTTTACTATTTTCCTCATAGAATCAACAAATAAAATATTTGTTCCGACAAAAACTCTTTCAGATATTTCATCAATTTCATCAGGTCTTATTTCTTCTCTATCCTTAAACTTATTCAATGCCTTTAACAGATTTTCATAACTTACAGTGTGTTCTTTATCATCTATTTTAATTTCTTTCCCCAGTTCTTTCACACTTCTTAAAATCCTCCATATTTGTTCGCTTCTAAGAGAAATCATTTGCTCAATTTCTTTTTTCTTATCCTTTGAATATAATACACTAATGAAATCTATTGGCTTTCCACCAACATGAGCAATTATATATTCTGTTTCAGCATCATTGGTTTTATATTTTTCCAAAAATTTTCTTGCTGTTTCTTCATCAAAATCATCAACCAGCATATAATTTGCCCTTCCCTGTAGCATCGCTTCACTATACACCTTTTCAATGAATAACGAGTCAGATGACAATGCGAAAACGTGGCACAAATGCAGTTCTTTTGTTAAGCGGATGAAGAAATTAAACAATTTGTAAATCAATTTTCCATCAATTTCTAATCGCCAATAACCTGTAATTCATCAATGATCAAAATCGGAATCTTTGTTTCACTTATTTTTAGAAAATATTCCTCCAAAAATTCAAAAACATCATCAGAGCTTTTGGTTTCAAGAAATCCATCAAGCATATCCTTTTCTACGGGAATGCCCGCAAGGTATCTTCCAAATAATATTGCCCCTGTCTTGGCTGCCTTTTTACCCTTTTCACTTAACTTTTCTGATATTTCTTTTTTCTTAACTTTGAATAACACCCTTGTAAATCCGCCATATTCCTTTATAAGTTTTCCCCTTATGTTTATATAAAAGACAACATAATTTTCAGACAGATTTTCAATCAAATTTGTTATTAAAGTTGTCTTTCCGGAATTTATCGGGCCATAAATAAAATTTATCAGTTGCGGTTTTGCTCTTAAAATGCGCATAATTTCCTCTTTTTCCGCTTCCCGGTCAAAAAATTCAATATCCTCTTCAAATTTTTCTGTTGTATTCATTTTATCGTAACAATATTATCAATTAAAGCAAACCCGTCGGGTAAATTTATATCATCACTATCACTTCAAACAAATTTATAATAAGCATTTTCATGAGTTAAATTTTCTTTTGTTTTCTGTCTGCTCAAATATTCAAGCATTTCAACTGCAAGAATGTCTTTTTGGTTTTCAAACATCCCGAATTTCCTTTAAGACCTCTCTAATTGCCAAAAGGTTAATTCCTGATTGCGGTTTTATCATTTTCCTCACGGGATCAACAAACAAGACATTTTTCTTGGCAAAAAAGCTTTCAGAGATCTCATCAATTTCATTACATTTTATTTCTTCTCCATCCTTAAACTTACTCAATGTCTTTAACAGATTTTCATAACTCACATCATGCTTTACATCATCCATTATAATTTTCTCTCCTAATTCCTTTACTCTTTTCAAAGCCCTTTCTATCTGCCCGCTTCTGAGAGAAATCCTTTGCTCAATTTCTTTTTTCTTGTCTTCCGGATATATTAATTCAACGAGATCTATTGGCTTCCCACCAACATGATCAAGTATATATTTTATTTCCTCGCCTTTAATTCTATACCTTTCTAAAAATTTCTTTGCTGTTTTTTCATCAAAATCATCAACCAATATATAATTTGCCCTGCCTTCCAACATAGCTTCGTTATACGCCTTTTCAATGAATAAGGAATCGGAAGATAAAGCAAAGACATGGCACAAATGCAGTTCTTTTGTTAAGCCGATGAAAAAGTTAAACAACCTGTAAATTAATTTTCCGTCAATTTCTAAATCGCCTATTACCTGTAATTCGTCAATTATCAATACGGGATCTTTTGTTTTACTTATTTCCTTAAAGTAATTTTCCAAAAACTCAAGTACATCTGCCTTGCTGTCTTTTTTTAAAAATGTATCAAGCAGACTATCATTTACAGGAATGCCCTGTGAAGCATATATTGCTTTTTCTGCTTTTGCAAGTAAGCCCGTTATTATGTCTTTAATCTCTTTATTCTTCTCCACAGAAAACAAAACCCTGATAAAATCTTCATATTTTATGACCGATTTTCTCCTTAAATTTACATAAAAAACAACATAATTTTCAGGTAATTCTTCGATCAGATCTGTAATCAGCGTTGTCTTTCCGGAATTTATCGGGCCATAAATAAAATTTATCAGTTGCGGTTTTGCTCTTAAAATGTTCAGGATTTCCCGTTTTTCCGCTTCCCTGTCAAAAAATTCAATGTCCTTTTCAAATTCTTCTGTTGTATTCATTTTATCTTTTGTCTTTATTACTTTCTGTTAAAATTATCAATTTTTGCTGTTTTAAAAATCTCACATATTTTCAGTATTTAAAAAATCTCACATATTTTCAGTATTTAAAAAATCTCACATATTTTTTAAAGATTGAAACCAAAGGTTTCAGTATTTTTAAATTTATTTGAAAATCTCCGAACTATAGTGAGGTGATTATCACGGATTCAAAAACAAGAGCCATTCCGGTATAAGAGCATAGCATAAAGAATTATCCCGTGTAATTTGTAACATTGGTAACAACATCGGTGCGGACAGTATCAACATTTTTGAACATGGGCATTCCGTTCTCGCCAACCGGAACATAAATCACGCTGTTATGCTTGTCAAGATTGGTTATCCAGTACCATGTTAAATAGTTTTTTGTTAATGAATTTGCTATTATTTTGTTGGCATCAGCAATACCCTGTGCTTCAATTCTTTTTCTGTCTGCTTCCTTTTTTTCTTTTTCAAGTATGTACTCCATCCTAAGAGAATCCTGCTCGGCTTTTTTCTTTTCTTCAATAGAATTCTTCAGCTGCTGCGGAAGTTCCACATTTCTAAAAAGAACACTTTCCACAAATATATTTTTTTCTTTGAGTCGTGTGCTTGCATCTTCAAACACCTTATTTTCAAGAATTGCTCTTTTTTCAGTATAAATATCTATCGCCTGATATTCTGCTACAACCTCCCGGACAACAGAGCGAAATTGCGGCATAACAACAACATATTCATAATTCGGGCCAATGCCTTTATGTATTTCGTTTGCTTTGTTTGGAATAATGCGATACAATATTGTCGCATCCATATTTATACTTAGTCCTTCGTTAGACAACGCATGTATCACATCTGTTTTTTCTGTTGTTCTGACAGAGTATGTTGTTATGGAAATCCATGGTGCTTTAAAATGCCATCCTTCTCCAAACTCATCATCTAGCACCCCTCCAAACCAGGAATACTGAACTCCGACATGTCCGGCGGGAATGGTTACAATACAAAAACTAAAGAGAAATATAAGTGCAAAAAACAATATAGCTACTATAATAATTTTCATGCTTCCGTGCAACTGGTGTTGTCCCTTTTTTACATAATCATCAAAATCATCCATATTAATTGTTTGTGCCATTTTAAATTTATTAAATTTTGAGATAATATTAAATTTACTTTATGAAATTAAATTTTGGTAGTGATAAACATGTAAGGTTTTTTAATAAATTTTATAACTAGTGTCCATCCATAAACTTATAATTTTACTGAAAATCTGTAAGATTTTCAATCTTTAAAAATCTGTAAGATTTTTAAATTGTCAAAAACATAACAATTTACATTGAAAAAGTAAAATTTTTTCAAAATTTTATACTTTGTGGATGGACACTAAATAATTATGATTCAAACATAAAAAAATAATTATGATTCAAACATAAACATACTTTTTAAAAATAAACAAATGGATGAAATCATCTGTCCTCAATGTGGTTCGGGACAAATAAAATTGAATGGAGATACACATTATGGCAAACAAAACCATAAGTGCAAAATATGTGGGCAGCAATTTGTCATCAATCCTGAAAATAAAGTAATTACTGATGAAGAGAAGGATAAAATTAAAAAACTATTGTTAGAAAGAATATCTTTACATAGAATATGCAGAGTAATGAATGTGAGTCTTCCGTGGCTTCTTGATTTTACTGTAAATTTGTACGGTCAAACTCCAGATGATATTGGCATAAAAACAGAGCAAATTAACGAGATGGATATCGTTATATTTCGTACAGTGGAAACAGAAGCAGATGAAATGTGGAGCTTTGTGAAAAACAAAAAAGATAAACAATAGATATAAGTTGTACCGATAAAATTCCCATGAATGTAACTTTTTTATCACTGAATTTTCATTTATTTTATGAAAATTCAAAAATAAAAAAGTTACATTCATGGGAATTTTATCGGTACAACTTATATCTATTGTTTATCTTTTTTGTTTTTCACAAAGCTCCACATTTCATCTGCTTCTGTTTCCACTGTACGAAATATAACGATATCCATCTCGTTAATTTGCTCTGTTTTTATGCCAATATCATCTGGAGTTTGACCGTACAAATTTACAGTAAAATCAAGAA
>MNZY01000065.1:0-3307 GCA_001873845.1 Candidatus Altarchaeum sp. CG2_30_32_3053
GTAATACATGACTATCGGCTAAATGAGAAAATTGACCGAATTAAATGTCACCAACCAATTGAAACGAGAATTTTTTCCCATTAATATAATTGAAACTGTTGAAAAACCTCGTTTTTTGAGAAATCGGAATTTAAAACCGATATGCTCAAACAACCCAAAAATTTGGAATTTACCTAATTTGGGACTTTTTCAACGCTCTCTATGCTTGCATTCATATAAATAACATAGGAAAGAAAGTAAATAAATTAATGACATTTAATTCGGTCAATAGCCGATAGTCATGTATTAGTAAAAAAAAACAAATTTTTTAAAAATAAATTATTTTCGACTTTATGGATGGACACTATTTATAAGAGATTTGTTTCATAACAGATTTGTTTCATAACAAAATTGTTTTATTTTTATTTAAATGTAATTAATATTATAACAAAATTATAACAAAATTCAAAATTGCTTCAAGATGAGCAATGTGCTTTTGCCATTAGATAAGCTTAATCCTCCTGGAAGGGATAAAGAACTGGAAGAAATCTCAGGCCTAATTAAAAAAGGTCAGGATATAATATTGATTGGTCCGAGGAGGGTGGGAAAAACCACAATAATTAATGCAATAAAGAGAAGGTTTGAGAAAGAATATTCTGTTATAAATTATGATTGCATGGAAAGCAGGAACATACCTGAATTATACACAAAATTATATGTAAAATCAAAACCATTAGAAATTTTTGTGAGTTCTATTGGGAAGAAGAAACAAAATGAACTTGGAAAGGAAAGAGAGTTGGCTGAGAAAGTTATAAAAGAACTCCATCACGAACCTTTTTTAATAGAAAATATTATGCGTCCTGATTCCCCGGATAATGTTGAAGAAAAAAACATTAAGAATTCTGATGCTTTTCTTTTAATTCTCGGAAAAAAAGAAAGTAACGCTGTTGAAAAAGAGTACAATTTTGCATTAACACACAATATTCCCTTGTTTTGTATGATAAAGGGCAGTGATGATAAAGAAAGAGAAGAAGGAGTGAAAAGAATAATTAAAGATATAAAAGAAAAAGAAAAAATAGTTTATAAAAGATATTCGGATACAAAAGAATTTGAGGAAAATTTAAAGGAGGGAATAAAAGAGAAGGATAAAGAATGGCGGAAAGAAAAAATTAAAAGAATAAGAGATGAAATAAGAGATGAGAAATGGACATGGCAGGATATTGGAGATAAATTTTGGGACATCATTAAAGAACAAAAAGATAAAAACTATCTGTTTCTGATAGATGAGTTTGGAGAATTAAGAGAAGATAAGATGGTAAAGAACAAAAAGATTGATTTTGGGAATTTTATGGCACATTTTAGTGCAAAAATTAAAGAAAAACCAAATAGAGTTTCATTTATCCTCACAGGTTCTGAGAACATTTTTACATTTCCTCCTTACCAAAAAGATTTTACTAATTTTAAGAATGTTCGTGTTTCTCTCTTTGACACCAATACTGCAAAAAAGATGCTAAAGAATAAGATGCCTAATTTAACCGATGAAATAGCAACAAATGTAATTGAAAAATTTGGAACATTGCCTTATGACTTACAGTTATTTCTCTCTGAAAGCAAAGACGCTTATGATTATTCGGAGGAAAAAGTAAATTCAATATTGAAGAAATTAGTAAAAGATGATGGTTTAAAAACAAGAGATGTGTTTTTCAAATATCTTGATGATGAATCAAAAAAACTTGCTGAGGAGATATTACCAGAATTGATAAAAGTTGGGCTCAAAAGGGAAGAATTAAAAGTATATTCTAAATCCAAAAATTTTGACACATTTTTAGACAATCTTACTAATCGCTTCTTCATTTTAGAAATGAATGATTTTTATTATCATCCTGTGTCAAAGTTCCTCGCTTGGGCGGTGGTTTATTATGATAAAGATATAGAAAGGTTTAATTCATTGTTAAAAACATAGAAATATAAATAAAATTTACAAGCATAAGTTGGCAATAAGCATGCCTTATCAATAATAAATTTCATATTTTATAACATAATAAAAAATGATAGATTTGGATTTGAAAGAATTTTCGAGCAGCATGCAACAAGAACAATTAAGTCAGAGAAAGAGTCAGAGAAAGTCGTGTTTACTTATTTTTGAGAAAAAACATAAATCTGCGATTGATGACATTTCTAAAAATCTAAATGTTCTTTATCTGCTGCATGGCTCATCGCACTGTGGAAAGACAACAATATTACGAGACCTCTTTGAAAAGGTAAAAGTGGATCATTTAGAATCAGTGTTTCTAAATGGAAACAGGATAAGCACGCCAAAAATTTTTTTAGATGGAATTGGAGGAAGGAATAAAGAAAAGGGGAGAGATGAAATAGAAAGGACATTGCGGGGTTTTAAAGACAGAAAACTCTTGTTTATAGATGATTTTGATAAAATGTTGGATATTTTGGGCGAGGATTTTACTGCATTTCTTAGAGCAACTATTCAAAAAATTAGAATTGGTGTTGTAGTTACTGTAACCACCCAAAGTGATGAGTTCAAAAAAACAATAATAAATTATAAGGCACCTTTTTATAGATTTTTCATGCCAATAAAAATTGAATATGGTTTAGAAGACATAAAATTCTTAATGGAAAAGTCAGGCAAAAATCTAACAGAAAAAGACAGAGAAAAGATTGTGGACTTATCAGGCGACAATATTGAAATTATAGAAATGCTAATCAAAAATTATGAAAACTTGGACAAAGATATAAGCAGGAGTATTAACAGGGCAATAGAAAAACAGCCATCCGTTGTTGAAATGTTCATGCTGATAAATAATTTAACCAAGCAACAGAAGGGTATAGTTGAAACCTTATGCAAAATTATAATTGAAAAAGAATATAATAAAGAAGGAGCAAGTATAAAAGATATTGCAAAAGAAACCTTGCTGGATCCCCAGGTAGTGAGAACTCAGGTAAATAGATTGAAAGAAAAGAATATTATAGAAAAAAAAGAAAACAGATTATTTTTTCCAAATCTTTTGATTCTTGAAAATGAAAGAATAAAACTAAAAGAAGAGCATACATATAGAGGAATTTTATTGCAAAATTTAAAAAGCTATGACGAAGCAGAGAAAGAATACAGAGACGCAATAAGGATAAATCCAAATTATGCTGATGCACATAATAATTTAGGAAATTTATTGAAAAATTTAAAGCGCTATGAAGAAGCAGAGAAAGAATACAGAGAAGCAATAAAGATAAATCCATATTATGCTTATACACATAACAATTTAGGAAATTTATTGCAAAATTTAAAACGCTATGAAGAAGCAGAGAATGAATA
>MNZY01000065.1:3322-5942 GCA_001873845.1 Candidatus Altarchaeum sp. CG2_30_32_3053
ATAAAAATAAATCCTAATTATTCTGAAGCACACAATAATTTAGGAAATTTATTGCAAAATTTAAAACGCTATGAAGAAGCAGAGAAAGAATACAGAGAAGCAATAAGGATAAATCCAGATTATGCTGATGCACATAATAATTTAGGAAATTTATTGCAAAATTTAAAACGCTATGAAGAAGCAGAGAAAGAATACAGAGAAGCAATAAAGATAAATCCAAATGATATTTTAGCACATCAAAATATTTCCGAACTTTACTTTGTTATTAAAGATTATAAAAAGTCGCTGGAATATGCTGAAAAATCATTGGAAATTTCAAAAGAAATTAAATACAAAATAATTTCAAAATTTTTAATTTTGATAAACTTAATTGCTTTGGAAAGAAAGTGCGAGAAAGAAAAGAAAGAATTTTTAAATTTCATAAGAGAAAATAAAGGATACCAATTAACATGGAAATTTGAAACGATAAAAGAGCGCATTAAGGAAATGAAATTTGAAAGAGAAATTTTAGAATTAACAGAAGAAATTGAAAAATTTAGAGTTAGAAAATAAATTTCAAACATTATGAGTAAAACAAAAATGTTTCATAACAGATTTGTTTCATAACAGATTTGTTTCATAACAAAACTGTTTTATTTTTATGCCTCAAATGGCAAGGTTTAAAGTTAGAAAATTTTAAAGTTAGAAAATAGATAAAATTTTTAAATATATTTTTAAATATTCTTTATACTTTCTTTATACTTTTTAAACAATGAATGTCGTAATTATTGGAGGATACGGAGGAATGGGGCAGATATTTATAAAGGTTTTCAAGGATTATGGATGGAATGTTATAATTACAGGTCCAAGCAGGGAAAAAGGAGAAAAAACAGCATACGATTTCGGGGTTAAATTCAGCGATGATAACAGGATAGCAAAGGACGCAGACATAACCATAATTACGGTTCCCATTGAAAAGACAATTGCAACAATAAAAGAAATTGCACCAATAGTTAAAGACGGTTCGTTAATTGCCGACTTCACATCGGTAAAAATTAATGTCTGTAATGTTTTACTTCGATGGACAAACAAAAATGCGGAAATCATAAGCATTCATCCTATGTTCGGACCGACAATTTCAGATATACATGGACAAATTTTTATTCTGTGTCCTTTAAGAACCGAAAAATGGATGTCAGTTATAGAGAAATTTTTAGATCACTGCAAGGCAAAATTTATCACTGCAACACCAGAAGAACATGACAAGGCAATGTCTGTTATTCAGGGCTTAACCCATTTTACCTACATCTCAATCGGATACACCTTAAAAAATCTGGACTTTAATATCAGGGAATCAAGAAAATTTGCCTCGCCGATTTACAATTTAATGCTTGATATAATCGGAAGAATTTTATCCCAGGATCCATACTTATACGCTCACATCCAGATGGAAAATCCGCTGACAGAGGATGTAAGGAAAAATTTTATTGAAAGTGCAATTACTTTGAATAATGCTATTAACAGCAAAGACGAGAAAAATTTTGTCAGGATGATGAGTTCGTCAGCAAAGCACTTTTCTGATTTAGGTAATGCTGTCGGAAGGTCAAATAAGGCAATCAACTCATTAAATACAGAACTGGAAATTTTGAAGAACAATATCGGAAAGGAAATTTTTATTACCTGCCATCAGTCAGATGTCATCCATTTTGGACTTATAAAAACAATTGACGCTGAAAATCTGGAACTGGAAAATAACGCAATATATGAGAAATTTAAAAATTTTAAGATAGCAAATATAGAAATTTTAAGAGATGCGGAAGAAATTTTAAATGTGAAAATAAATGCCTTCGGAACAGCAAAGAGGGATTTTACTGTTTTGCTTGATGACGGAATTGATGAGACATTAATTACGGAAATTTTAAAGGACAGAAAATACTGGCTGGAAATTAACGATGTCTGTATTAAGGATATTTACAGGAGTGAGAAATTTAAAGACAACAAGAGCGTTTGTTATGAAATTTTGTTCGTGAACAGAGATATGAAAACAAAGGATGCAGAAGTAAGGAAATTTATGGGACGGCTTGGAAAATTACGGTAAATTTTAAACTTTATATCAGCAGACATCAGGATGCAGATCACCTGATTTTATTTTCAAAGTCCGAAAAGTTGTCAAACCAAAAAATGAAGGTGCAAGGGCATCAAGGTCGCAGATTGCTATTATAGAGGCATTGCTTGATATTTCGGAAAACGCAGTGGTTGATGAAAAATTTAAACAGATAAAGGAGAAATTTTGGTGCTGCCCCACTAAAATTGGAATAATTATATATTTGTTTTTTTTGTTTTTTTTTTTGTTTTTTTACTAATATTTTTACAAGTTATAGGACTTACTTAGATTATTTTGTAAATGAACATAAAAAGTCAAGAATTCATATTTGTTTTGTGTATGTCCTCTAATGTTTAAAATTAAATTTATAATATCTCATTTTAATTTTTAAGCAGATTTTTAAAAAATATCTCACAAATTAATTATGCCAACTTAAAGGGATGAGCACCCGATATTCCTACTGTTGGAGGTCAAAATATATAAAAATGTTGAGAATAATCCTCATAAGACACTGTGAAACCGAATGGGCAGTTGAAG
>MNZY01000218.1 GCA_001873845.1 Candidatus Altarchaeum sp. CG2_30_32_3053
TTTGATAATATTGTTTTTGTCCATATTTATTCTTCAAATCATAATATGTAATATTGATGTTCAAAATAAATGATCAAAAGTTGAAATTTTCACTATAAATTTAAACCCTCTTCTCAATCAACTTCAATATCCTCATTGCTATATATGCTGCATTTTCCGCATTATCAATTCCGACACATGCAACAGGAACTCCCTTTGGCATCTGTACAATGCTCAATAATGCATCCATTCCATCTAATTTTGCAGAAACAGGAACGCCTATAACAACCTTATCGGTAAATGCAGCAACTGCTCCCGGAAGTGCAGCGGAAAGCCCTGCAATTGCGATAAAAATTTTTGCATCGCTGTTTTTTACGATGTTAATCAGTCGTTCCGGCTCTCTGTGAAAAGAGCAGTATTCAACACCACAAGAAATTTTATTCTCGTTTAAAATTTTTTCCGCTTTTTTTACAATTTCCTCATCGCTTTTGCTTCCTGCAATTATCAGAACATCCATTTTGACATATTTGACATTCGTTTCAAAAATACGGGCTTGACGGGATTTGAACCCGCGACCATCGGATTAAAAGTCCGGTGCTCTGCCAAACTGAGCTACAAGCCCAAAAATTTAATTTGCGATAATAATTTGCGATAATAATTTGCGATAATAATTTGCAGTAATAATTACAAATCGGATTAAAAATAATATATTATCGGATTAAAAATAATATATTATCGGATTAAAAATAATCAGACAATCAGAATTTTCTTTTCCGGCGGGGCAGAAATCTGAACATTAGTAAAATCCCGGACAACATAACTGTTCCCAAACACCTTTCCTGCTTCATCCTCCAGAATTTTTGAATCCGCATATCTCTGGCTTATATGAATTAGGAACAATGACTTTGCGTTTGCCTTTTTTGCTGTTTCCGCTGCCTGCAACGCCGTGCTGTGTCCGTGGTCAGAAATTTTATCAATATCTATATTTGAATATGTTGAATCGTGGATAAGGATATCACATCTCTCAGCAAATTTTACCGTATTCTCGCAGGGAGTTGTATCTCCGGTATAGACGATTTTTCTTCCTTTTATTGGCTCGCTTAAAACATCATCCGGATTTATTGTTCTTCCGTTAAAATTTATGCTTTCTCCTCTTTGAAGACCGCTGTATAGTTTGCCTTCCGGGATTCCGAGCGCAACCGCTTTCTCCTTTAAAAATTTCCGCTTTTCCTTTTCTTCAAAGACAAATCCCAAACTTTCTGCAGTATGCTGTGTTTTAAAAGGTATAATTTTATATCTTCTGCCTTCAACAACCTGCCCTTCTGAAATTTCATAAATTTTAACAAACCGCATCGCATCCTTCGGAACCGGTAAATTTTTAATTATGCTGCGGATGCCTGCTCCACCGTAAATTTCCAGATTGCTTCTCCGATCCAGAAAATTCATTGTATTGATTATTCCGATTAAACCGGCAATATGGTCCGCGTGAAAATGCGTAATCAAAATTTTATTTATATTCATAAAATTTATCTTATCGTTCTTTCCTCTGTTCTCTTTGCTTTTTTCATTGCGTTTATTCCTTTTTGACGAGCAAATCATTATCTGCCTTAAAGTTCCTTCCCCGCAGTCAAACAAAAAGAGTTCATTTAAATATTCAACCAATACGGCTGGCAATCCCCTGTCTTTTGTCGGCACACTTCCTCCGCTGCCTAAAAATATTATTTTCATCTGAATTTAAATTTTGCATGAATTAATAAATTTAAATTTTCAGGCGAAAATTTTAATAAACACCCCAAAACTTTCTGATTAAATTTTTTGCCCCAATATTTAATGTAAATTTAATGTAAATTTAATGTAAATTTAATGTAAATTTAATTAATAATTATTCAAAATTATCAACAAAAATTTAAAACAAAATTTAAAAATTTTAAAAACAAAATAAATAACAAACAATCAAAATGACACGGATTGCATTAAACTGGAGAAAAATTCCGCAGAGATATAATCTGATAGGAACACAATGTGTGACCTGTGAAACATACTATTTTCCACCGAGAATTATATGCCCGAAATGCAGAAGAAAGGGAAAAATGGACGAGTATAAATTTTGCGGTGAAGGTGAAGTAATGAGTTACACTGAAATTTATTCGCCGCTGCGGGGTTTTGAGAACATCAAACCATACATTCTGGCAATAATAAAATTAAAAGAAGGCCCTTCGCTTACGGCGCAGATTATTGACTGTAAAATGAATGATGTGAAGATAGGAAGCAAGGTTAAGTCGATCTTTAGAAAGATTGTTGAAGAAGGAGATGAAGGTGTGATTTTATACGGATATAAATTTAAGCTGGTGAAGGACTAAATTGAAATTTTGTATCTATTTTGGCTTATGAACAACAACAATATATTAAATTTTTTTAAGTGGAAGGATGTATTTTCGCTGCTCTGTGCGGTCTTTGGATTTTTTGCTATAATCGAAATTTTTGCAGGAAATTTTTTGCAGGCTGCATTGCTTCTTGGGCTTGCAGGAATTGCTGATTATATGGACGGATTTATGGCAAGGAAATTTTCCTTTCCTACAAAGTATGGGGCAAATATTGACACGGTTGCTGATGCGGTTGCATTTGGGGTTGTTCCCGCGGTCTTTATATTCTTTTATTCACATCAGGACATTTTCTACTTAATAATTTCAGTAATTGTTATGTGCGCGGGACTTATGCGGCTGGCAAGATATTTGTGTTTGGCAAGAGAAAGCGAAAATGAAAACACAGACAAAAACACAGACAAAAACATAAATGTCTATGTGGGGCTTCCGATAACATTCAATGCGCTGATAATTCCGCTGCTTTATCTGCTGTCAGAATATTTAAATTTTAATCTGTTTTTCTTAACCTTGATTTCCGCTTATTTGATGATTTCAGCGATAAATTTCAGGAAAATTTAAGGAATTAACACAAAGGATTTCACAATAGCCAATGATAAATTTCAGGAAAATTTAAGGAATTAACACAAAGGATTTCACAATAGCCAATGATAAATTTCAGGAAAATTTAATATAAAAGATTATGGTTGGAAAATATTTAAACAAAATAATCAAAGGTGATTGCATAGAAGAATTAAAAAAACTGCCTGAAGATTCAGTTGATCTTATTTTTGCCGATCCGCCTTATAATTTACAATTACAGGGCGAACTTTATCGCCCAAATCAAACAAAGGTTTCTGCTGTAAATGATAAATGGGATAAATTTTCCTCTTTTGAGGAATATGACAAATTTACTTATGACTGGCTTAAAGAGTGTAAGCGAGTTTTAAAAAAAGACGGCTCAATTTGGGTTATTGGCAGTTATCACAATATTTTCCGAGTCGGGAAAATCATGCAAGATATTGGATTATGGGTTTTAAATGATATCATTTGGATCAAGACAAATCCAATGCCTAATTTTAAAGGTACGCGTTTTAATAACGCGCAAGAAACATTGATTTGGGCTTCTAAAAATCAAAAATCAAAATTTACTTTTCATTACAAGTCAATGAAAGCATTTAACGATGACAAACAAATGAGAAGCGATTGGTATATTCCTATTTGCAATGGTGGGGAAAGAATAAAAGTAAATGGCGAAAAAGCCCACTCTACCCAAAAGCCGGAAGCACTGCTTTTTAGAATTATTTTATCAACTTCAAATATTGGCGATGTAGTTTTAGATCCGTTTATGGGTAGTGGGACAACTGGTGCTGTGGCTAAAAAACTGAAAAGAAATTTTATTGGGGTAGAAAAAGAAGATTTTTATATTAAAATAGCAAATGAGAGAATTAAAAAAGTTAAACCACTTGACGATGAATTATTATCTTATTCTGTTGAAGAAAAAAAACCAAAAGTTCCTTTTGGCAACTTGCTTGAAAATAGATTAATAAATATTGGCGATTACTTATATTCCAAGGACGAAAAATACAAAGCCAAAATTTCGGCGGACGCAACTTTAAAATGGGGTGATAAAGTAGGCTCAATTCATAAAATAAGTGCTGAAATTTTAGGCAAGGTCTCAAATAATGGCTGGACATATTGGCACACAAAAGATAAAAAAGGCAATCTAATTCTTATTGATGAAATAAGAAACGAGTATATTAAAAAATATTTAACATAATCTTATGCAATACGAAAAATTTAAAAACATTTTCAACGAAACTATTTTTGAAGAATCAAAAGCGGTGTTGATTGAAAAAATAGCAAAGTATCCAAATAGATATATTGGCCTATTCAGGCCGACAAAACCAAAAGCGAAAATTTTGCAAAACTTACTGCAATCTCACGAAATCCGTTTTGGCGACGCTTTTGAGGAAGCAATTGAAGAATATTTTAAGGAGTTTGGCTATCAAATTTTAGAGAAAAAGTTTGTTAATGGCGATAATGACGAATTGAATCTTGATCAATGTTTTAAGTTCAAAGATAAAGTTTATTTTATTGAGCAGAAAATTAGAGACGATCACGATTCTACCAAGAAGCGAGGGCAAATAGAAAATTTTGAGAAAAAACTAAACGAAATGATCGGCAAGTATGGCGAAAAAAATCTTGTCGGAATCTTTTATTTTATTGATCCCGACTTACAGAAAAATAAAAATTATTATAAAACAGAGCTTGAAAAAATGTCTATGGATTATGGCGTTGAGATTTATTTGTTTTACGGCGTTGAGCTATTTGATTTTTTGAAACAAAAAAATATTTGGAACGAGATTTTAAAATATTTAGAACAGTAGAAAAAAGCAATTCCCGATTTTCCAGAAACAAATTTTGACATTGACGCCGAAAGTTCCTTTGAAGAAATAAAAGACTTGTCACCAAGTCTCTATAGAAAAATTTTTCAAAATGATATTATTTTTAACGAAATATTTTTAACGATTTTTCCAGAAAAGAAAACCTTAAAATTATTACTTGATTATTTCAAAGAAAAATCACTTGAAAAAATTATTTATAAAACAATTGCCAATTTGCTTGAAGAAAAATTGGAAAGTTAATTCTTATGCTTCCTCAAAACGAAATTATTCATGGTGGTTGTATAGAAATTTTGAAAAATTTTCCCAACGATTCTTTTGATTTAATTTTTGCCGACCCGCCATATAATTTACAATTGCCTGAAAATAGAAAACTTTTGCGAGAAAACGGAACCGAAGTAATCCCCGTAAATGATGAATGGGATAAATTTGAAAGCTATGAAGAATATGATAACTTTCAGGAAAATTTAAGGAATTAACACAAAGGATTTCACAATAGCCAATGATAAATTTCAGGAAAATTTAATATGATTTAAGATGATTTAAACATGATGAAAAAAATAACTTCTGATCTGGATGAAATTATAGATATTTTTCAAGAAAGCCCTTCTGGCATTTTAAAATTTATTTTAAAATATCTAAACAAAGTGAACTTATACTTTCCTGATAAGTAAATCTCATACTTTCCTGATAAGTAAATCTCATACTTTATATAGCAATAAAAAAGTATTTAAATAACCGAAATTTATATAAAAATGGATAAAACATTTAACTGGTTTACAAAAGCGGACCTAAGTAAATATAAGGGCAAATATGGCTATGTTGTTGGCAGTAAAGTAGTAGGTGCAGATGATGACTCTGAAAAAGTATACTGCTTTGCTAAAAAAATACCCTGGTAAAGAGGTTGTTCTCTGGAAAGTTCCATACAGTGAAACCTTTGTATTTCAATTTTAGTAAATTTACTAACTTTTTGTATAGCTATCAAATTTATGAGTGTATGTTCGCTTTGCTCTCATTTAAAAATTTACGAAATTTTTAAAGATTGAAAACTTGCTGTTTTCAGTATTTAAAAAATCCCACAGATTTTTTAAAGATTGAAACCGAAGGTTTCAGTATATTTTCAAATCTCCGCGATTTGAAAATAGTCATTTCAAAAACCCAAGGTTTTTGAAATATCCAAGCGTAAGCAATGTTATTTTACTGTAAAAAGTCAGTAAATGACTATAGTTACAATTTAAAATGTCAGGTGAAAATTTAATTTATCTTATTGCAGCGGTAATTTTTGGGCTGGCGATTGGAGTTGGCGTGTTGTATGTTTTGTATTTAAAAGAAATATTAAACAGGAGGGAATTAAAGCGAGGGATAATAAATGGCACGGTATTTGGAATTTTTGGAATAATAATCGTTTATGTATTTTTTAATTTTTGTGAAACATCAGCGATTGTTGTTGCTGTAATGTGTCTGATACTATTGGTATTCATAAGACAGATAGTTAAGAAAAAGATAAACTAAAATTTTCATAGCCCCTCAACAAATATTTCACACAACTCAAAATTCAATCAGTCTAGTTGCAGGATTTAAATTTTACCCATGTCTCAAAACTTGTTTTGAAGAAATTTGTATTTGTTTATCCCCACAGAGGTGCAGAGAAAGGAAATAATTTTAAATTTAATTTTAGCTTATTCCGTGTATAAATCTCGTAGTTCTCTGTGTCCCCGTGTGAGGAATTACATTTTATAGTAAATTTGCTAACTTTTTGCATAGTTATCAAATTTACGAGTATAAGTTCGCTTCGCTCTCATTTAAAAATTTCGTAAATTTTTAAAGATTGAAAACTTGCATTTTTCAGTATTTAAAAAATCCCACAGATTTTTTAAAGATTGAAACCGAAGGTTTTAGTATTTAAAAATCCCACAGATTTTTAAAGATTGAAAATCTCAAAGATTTTCAGTATATTTTCAAAACTCTGTATTTTGAAAATATTCTTTTTACCGCAAAAAGTCAGTAAAATGACTATAATCAACCAGACAATTACAACTATTTGCTATTTTATTTCACAATGTACTCTACAATATTTGCAAATGCCGGCCTTGTAATAATTACCCCAATCAGGACTCCTGCAATTGTTGTAAATGCAAAACCCTTAAGCATTCCTGCCTGAACAGTCATTAATGCAAACATAACAACTATTATTGTTCCTGCACTTACAAATATTATGAAAAATGCACTTTTTATTCTTTCTACAATACTAACAACCTCTTTTTTCTTTCCCTTCTTTAATGTTTCATCAAGAATTATAATCTGGCTATCAACTCCTGTTCCAACAACAATTATTATACCTGCAATAGCAAGTAAATCAAGTTCCCAGCGAATCATTGATGCGAAACCAAGTATTATTAGTATCTCGCTTAAACAGGTAAGCATTACCGGAATTGTTAATATCAGAGTTCTATATCTTATAAAAAGAATTACTGAAACAACAATAATTGCTATCAGGCCTATTATTGCAGAGATACTTAGAAATTTCTCACCTAATGACGGATCAAATGTTTCTTCTTTTCCTCCGCACTGTCCAGGACCCTCGGAAAATTTTGTCCCACATATCGGAAGAATCTTTACAGGTAAATTTCCGGAACTTAATAAAACCTGCGTTGCAATTACCTTATTTTCGGCCTCGGCTTTCGTTCTTGTATTTCCGGTTATTACTGCTGCATATACAGGCCCCGGCGAAAAAATATTTATTCGTGCGGAACTCTGAAGTCCTGTAAGTTCTTTTATCCACTCTCCGTAAATTTCATTATTTCTCGGTTTTATCATGATCCTAAATCCATTTTCAGCGATGAAATTTTCAACCTGAACTGTAATGTTGTCATTTTTGTCCTCTGCCATAATTATGGTATTAATTCCCTTTTCTTTTAGCGAATTTAACTGTATTTGTAAATCGTCAAAGTCAAAATTTTCCTCCGGTACATTGCCATTGCCTTCATTGTCTTCACTGTTATTTGTATCTATTGTCTTTATTGTCTTCATTGTCTTCATTGTCTTTATCTGTATAACCGGAATCTGGGACCTTTTTTCTATTATATAAATCCCGTTACTGCTCCCGTAAATATCTTCTCCTTCCCGTGTCTTGAAATTTGTCATTGAATGAATATACTTATATGTTGTTTCAGTAAGCAGAATAGATGTATTTTCCGGAGAATCTATGAAAGAGTCAATAGGCCAGCCCATTTTTCCCGCAATTGCCTCGCCGAATCTCTTTGCACCTTCAACATTATGTCTGGCCCCAACCTGCCATTGGTATCCGCTGTCAGTTGGCACAATTGCTACACCTCTGCTTGATGTATCCAAGGTTAATTCGTCCCCTTTAATGGCTAATTTCCCGTCAACCCTTTCAATATATTTTGCCTGACGCATTATTATACTTTCAATTTCATAAATCTGGTCCGGAGACGCTTTTGCCATCTTTACAATCAGAAACTGATTCCCCCAGGTAACAACCTGGATATCCTTTAATCCCATTCCGTTCAGCCGGGTTTCAAGAATCGTTTTCATCGCCTGCATTTCTTCGGTGCTGTTTGTGGGACGCTCAAGTTCTAGTTCAATAGAAACCCCTCCGACAAAATCCGAACCGAAATTTAACGGTTTGGCATATAAAAAGACTGCTGATAATATTATTGCAGCAATTAAAATCAATATTTTTATGTTCTTCAACATCCTGATGAATGATTTTTTTTCCATTTTTTAAAGTTTTGTAAAGTTTAAAAATATCTGAACGAAGTGAAGTTATTTTTTATTCGTGAAACAATGAAAATTTAAATAATTTTTTTCTTTTTACCTTTGATATTTTTCTTTCAACATACCATTTTAATATTCCTGTATTCATTAACCATGTAGAAAATATATCCATAAAAAGCCCGCACAGAACTACCATTGAAAGCTGACTAAGTACTTCAATTTTCGGCGTTATCAGATTTGAAACAATTAACATTGTCAAAACTGCCCCAATTGCTGTAAATGTCATAGTCAGTCCGGTCTTCATTGTTTGATCTATTGCTTCATTAACGGTTGTTTTTCTGTTTAATATCCTGGTTGTCAGTAATACATCCGTATCAACGGAATATCCCAGCAGCATAACTAATGCGAGCAATGTTGGTAAATTTAATTCTATTCCAAAGATGGACATACATCCTGCTGCAAAGATAATATCTACAAATGCCGCTGCAAGAATTGCCACGGTCGGAACAGGTATGCGGTAAGCAATAAATATAACAACAGTAATCAAAAAAACAGCAATAACAAACGCCCATATCATTTCATCCTTCAACCGCGCACCAAGTACAGAACTTACACCTCCAACTTTCGCATTTGCCGGTTCAAAAAGATAAGTGCCTTTGTCAGGGTCAAAATTTATACTGTACCTATGATCAGACAGTATTTTTTTCATTTCTTCTTCACTCATCTGCCGCCTTTCTATTATGATGTTTGTGCTGTCGTCATTACTGGTTATTTTTATTTCATCCCCAAACCTGTTTTTTAATTTTTCTTCGGCATCACGCGAAATTTTGTAATTTAAATTTATATTAAATATGTTGTTCGTGATGAGTTTTCCCGTATATTTTTCTGCAAGTGAAAGAAATTCAGAGTCAGAAATTTTATGGGTAGTTGTTATCTTAACAATATTTACGTTATTATAAATTTTTAAATTTTGCAGATTACTTTTAGCCAGGCCATTCTTTAAGTCATTTATCTGGCTGTCGGATAATTTTTCATAAATTTCAAGCGACATACCTCCGCTAAAATCAAAACTCATGTTAAATCCGTTAATTGCTATTACTACAAGCATAACAACTGTTATGACTATCGGAACTGCCGCCAGTATTTTATAGGGTACCTTTGCCGTTAGTTTTGAATACATTTTTTGACATAAGTTAAATTTGATGCTGACATGTCTTGTTAAATATTATAAATTTATTATAAATTAAATTTCAAAATTTTAATTAGAAGTTTATTATTAAATTTTGAGAAAAAGCAAAAGCATTAAAACATTATTAAAATGGCAATAATCATCCGTAATCCAATCGTTGTTGTAGTAGGGCATGTTGACCACGGAAAAACAACTTTACTTGATGCAATCAGGAGGAGCCGGCTTATAGTTACCCAAAAGGAGGCAGGCAGAATTACGCAGCACATCGGGGCAACCAACATAACTCTGGAACATATCGCAAATTTATGCGGAAATAATCAGGCATATCAAAATTTTATAAAAAATTTAAAGGTTATGGGACTGCTGTTTATTGACACGCCTGGACACGAAGCATTTATGGCACTGCGAAAAAGAGGAAGCAGCATTGCCGACCTGGCGATTGTCGTGATAGATATAAATAAAGGTGTTGAGCCGCAGACAAGAGAAAGTCTGGAAATTTTGAAAAATTTTAAGGTTCCGTTCGTTATAGCCGCAAATAAGGTTGACGCTATCACTGGATGGGATTTAAATGAAAAATTTGATAACCAGCAGCCAGATACATGCAACGAATTTTACACTAAATTTTACGATATTATCGGGCAGTTAAATTCAAGGAACATAAACGCAGACATATTTACAAATTTTAAAAAGCCGGATGACTATAAAGAATCCTTTGCGGTAGTTCCGATTGCGGCAATTGCCGATTACGGAATTAAGGATTTACTCCTGGTTCTGATGGGTATAGCAAACAAATTTCTGCTCAATAAACTTGAAATTGATTCGGACACGCCAGGAGAAGGAATGATACTGGAAGCAAGGGATGTTACCGGCATCGGAAGAACCATTGATGTGATTATGTATAACGGAAAAATTTCAAAAGGCGATACAATTGTTATAGGTGGGAGGGAACCAATTGCAACAAAGGTCAAAAATTTACTCCTTTCTCCTGAAAGTGAAGAAATGCGGCTCGCAAAAAAATTTAATGCAACATCAGAGGCAATTGCTGCCTGTGGAATTAAAATTTATGCGGAAAATTTAAAGGATGCGGAAGGAGGAATGCCCGTATATGTCTGCAATGACAAAACAGCAGAAGAAACAAAGGCAAAGGCAAAAACAGAGACAGGGGAAATTTCAACATCACAACACGGAGTTATAATAAGAACAGATACTTTTGGAGCGGTTGAGGCGTTTGCTTATCTCCTGAACAGAGAAGGAATTCCAGTTAAAAATGCCCGTGCGGGAAGAGTAACAAAAGAGGATGTAATTATGACATCATCAATTGCGGAAACAGATAAAAAGCACGGGGTAATATTTGTGTTTAATGTTGACATCACTGATGATGTGGAAAATTTAATATACGAAAATAATATAAAAATTTTTAAAGGCGAGGTGATATACAAAATTATAGAGGAATATAAAGAGTGGAGCAGAAATATCAAAAAAGAGGCTCCGGACATAGCAAAAATACAGGTAATAAGCAGGTATATTTTCAGGGCAAAAAATCCTGCTGTTGCCGGAGTGAAAATATTGACGGGCAAGATTACAACAGGGATGCGGCTGATGAATGCCGCAGGTGAATTGGTTGGAAGTATAATGCGCATTGAGGCGAAGAAGGGAGAAAAAGTGTCATCTGCAAGGGCAGGGGAAGAAGTTCCGGTTTCAATAGACAAAGGGGAGATTGGCAAGAATATTGACAAAGACGGAATACTTTATTCATTTCTTACTTTTGAAGAAACATCTGGCATAGAAGATCTGCTGAATGAAGAAGAAATGGCTGTGCTGGAAGAAATAAAACAGATAAAAAGGGAAACGGTCAGCAAAAAGACAACAAATGTCAGGTAGAGGATAATGGAAGTATGGAATTCAAAAAATAAGGGTTGAGGGAGGGTTGAGTGCCAAATAAATGTAGGACGCTGATTTAGTAAATAAAATTTACTTTTTCCACAGTTTTGGGAAAAGTGTAATAAGTAAAAACAAGTGCCACAGATATTATTTCTCTGGCATTTAATAATGAGAAACACTCTAAATTGCCTACTTCTTATGTCTTCCATAAGTTATTTGATTTTGAAGTATATATTTTTAGAGGCATAAGAGAAAAGTGTCCTACTTTCATACGGCACATAACCATAACCATTACGAAAATAAATTTCCATAATATTAAATTGTCTTCTTTAATCTACCTTCAGGTTTTGTGTTGCATTTTGAAAAAATTTATACCTATAAAATTTAACCCTCTGCCAAACACATCCTGGTCAACAATGCCTTTTTCCCACAGGAAAGCAATTAAACATCCATGTAATAAATTTTTAAACTTCTTATTCCAATTTTATAAATTTAAATTCTTCATAAATTTAACAATATCCTCTCTCAAGTCCTCCCTTTTCAATGCAAATTCAATATTCGCAGTCAGCCACAAATAAGGATTTCCTATATCATATCTGTTTCCAGCATATTCATAAGCATAGATATCCTCTTCTTCAAGTAGCAGGTTTATTGCATCTGTAATCTGTATCTCATTTCCAACCCCTGGTTTTGTTCTTTTTATGCAGTCAAAAATTTTGCTGTCAAAGAGATAAACCCCTATTATAGCAATATTTGAAGGTGCTTCTTCTTTCTTTGGCTTTTCAACCAGATGTTCAATTTTATATAATTTATCACTTATTTTTTTGCCATCAATAATTCCGTACTTTTCAATATCTTCCTTTTTAACCCTTTCAAACAATATTACTGGCTTTTTGTGTTTATTATAAATTTCCATTAATTCTTTTAGGGGATTTTTATCTGCAATTAAAATTGTGTCTCCTACATGTGTTATGAACGGATTTCCGTCAACAAAATTTTCAGCTTGTAAAATTGCGTGTCCCAGTCCCTTCCTGTCTTTTTGTCTCGTGTAAAATACACTAATATTTGAAATTTCTTCAATTTTTTTTAAAATTTCATCTTTTCCTGCATCTTTTAACAACATCTCCAAACCAATGCTTTTGTCAAAGTGATCCTCAATTCCTCTTTTTTCTCTTCCTGTTATCATTAAAATGTTATCTATTTCCGCATCTATAAACTCTTCAACGACATATTGGATAACTGGCTTGTCAATTACTGGCAGCATTTCTTTTGGCTGTGCCTTTGTGATTGGCAAAAATCTTGTCCCAAATCCCGCTACGGGAATTACTCCTTTAAATTTCATTTTTATTTATGTTAATTTAAAGTAACATATTTTGTAACTAATCAGGAGGTAGGAAATTTACCTCTGAAAATTTCAAAAAAATACAATTTCAAAATTTATAAAATTTCAAAAGACACGATTTTTGAAATCATAAAGATTTCAAAAAGACACGAACGAAGTGAGCGTAAAAATCAAAAATTTACCAGTAATTTTTTAGGGTGGCTGAGTAGTTACCATATTTTATTAATTTATGTTGTTTTCAAATTTGTTTGAAAATACACGAGCGATAGCGAGCGTAATTTGACTTCTCATAAATTTAAAATTATTGTTGACTCTCCTAAATTTTGTTTTTGTTTCCATTTAAAACTTGTTTTAAATCCCGAGCGTAAGCGAGGTGATATCTTACTTCATAATATTTTCATATCTATCGGACATTAGCGACACTTATCCTGCCTTTAGCAGACATTAGCAACATTATCCCAGCAAATAATAAGATGCCCCTTTGACCCATTTATGAAACCTTTATGAAACCTTTGAAACCTTTATGAACCCATTTTCAGTTTATAGATGGTCCTTTTACCTGTAACGCCGCTCTTTTCTAAAATTGCCTTTTCTGTTAATTTCCACAGATCACGAAACGCCGTGACTTTTGAAACGCCTGTAATCTCCTGATATTCTTTGTTTGTAATTGACCCTCTTTCCTTTACATATCTGATTGCTATTTTTTCTCTTTCATTTAATCCAAGTTGCTCAAGCATACTTTCAGTATAAATCTCTCTATAAATTATTGTCCGGAACTCCCTCTTTTTTCAACAAACCCCGGATCTGGCAAACCCTTATTCCTGCATTGTGTGATCATTTCCAGATTTCCCGAACCTGCTTTCTAGATGTAATCCACAAGATAAAAGAGATCTACCAATAACGGATTATTCGGATAAGAGGTGTGATGTTCTCTCAATGATTTAATTTATCTGTGAAGGCGGTTTTTCAGGATTCCATATTTCGACACCGCCAAGAAAAACCATTATCTGAACAGCACAGGTTGAATTATAATCTCTATGACACACCGCATTAACGATTGCCTCATGGATAACAAATGAAGGAATCTCTGATGGTCGCGAAAATTTGTTTTAAATTTTAACCCATAATAAATTTTATTCAACATCAAAATACAATGTCTTTGTTTTTTCCTTTACATTAACCGAAAATTCCAAATAAAATTTGTATCCTCCGATATTCGCATTGCTTGTATTAAATGTAACATTGAATTCATCAGATGGAATATCCATACTTTTGGCTTTATTCGGTTATATTGAAATAAACACTTTTTGGTTTATGGCCTTTGTTTGTTTTCTCTGCATTGAACGATGTTTTGATATAAAATTTATATTTTCCAATTTTTGCATCATTTGGAATTTCCCATGAAATGTTTACTTCATCCGCATCATTTGGAAGTGGATATTCATCATTTGATTCAATGTTGACATAATATCGCTTATAATCGAATATCTCTTCCCATTTGCCAGTGCTTTCATTATGATATTTCAAATTGACATCCATTCTACCGTTTTCTATTTTTGCATCTTCGTTATTTATGGTCCCGTTTATTATTACATACTGGTCAACGCTTCTATTATAAATTTCTTTTTCTGTTTTCAAATTTGTTAAAGAATAATCGTGTTTTCCGAGCGTCATAGTTTCATTGTCGTAACCAACATAAACATCATACTTTGTATTCTTTGTTATTTCTGGAAGATATATACAATATTTTCCGTCCTTATTTGTCAAATTCCAAGCTAAAACGCTCTCATTGTTGTAATATTTTACTGTAATATTTATATCTTTAACCGGATTTTCACTTGTGAGATATGCCTTTCCACATATAACCGGTACCTCAGACGCTCCGATAAAAGGAATATTTACTGTATAGTGTTCTCCCGGACCAAGATAAACAGTCCCGTATTTGTCATAAACCCATGCCGCCATAACAATACTTATTATAATTATTCCAATTATCACAAAAATCATTCTTCTTTTATTTTTTCCTTTTTCTTCATCCTGTTTTATCCCACCCACATTCGCACCAACCTTATCTGCAAACATTGTAGCCATTTTATTTTAAATTAAATTTTTATTTTAAATTAAATTTAGAACATTAAATAGTGTCCATCCATAAAGTATAAAATTTTGAAAAAATTTTAACTTTTTCAAGGTAAATTATTATGTTTTTGACAATTTAAAAATCTTACAGATTTTCAGTAAAATTACGAGTTTATGGATGAACATTAAATATTAAATTTAGAATTAAATATTAAATTTCTAAAACGGACCTGTCCCCGACAACAAATTTTTTTCCTTTTGGAATTGTCTGCTTTTTAAAAATTTTTACCTCTTTTCCAATCAGAGAATCGTAAATTTTTCTGATTTCCGAAATTTCTGCTTTGTCCAAAACAATTGAATTATCAATCTCGCAATTTTTTAATTTACAAAAATTTCCGATACTTGTATATGGCCCGATGTATGCCTCATTAATCTCGCAATTCTTTCCTATAATTACAGGGCCCCTGATTGTTGAATTTAAAATTTTTGAGTCCTTGTCAATAAAAACCCTTCCTTCAATCCTTGTGTTTTCTATCTTTCCTAAATTTTGTCCCTTTAAAGAGTCCAGAATCAGGCGATTTGCATCAATCATATCCTCTGCCTTTCCTGTATCTTTCCACCATCCTTTTGTAATCCTTGCTGGAACCTTGAATTTATTGTTTATAAGCCATTGAATTGCATCTGTAATTTCCAGTTCGTTTCTCCATGATGGTTTTATTGCATCACACGCATCAAAAATTTTATTCTTGAATGCATAAACACCGATTAATGCCAAATCCGAAATAAATTCCTTTGGCTTTTCAACTAATTTAATTACTTCTCCATTGTCATTTAATTTCGCAACTCCGTATCTGCTCGGATCGCTGACTTTGCAAAGCAAAATTCTCGCTGATTCGTCTGATTCTTCAAAGCCATTAATAAAGTCATTAAGAGATTGCATTAAAATGTTATCTCCGAGATACATAACAAATGATTCATCATTGATAAATTTCTTTGCTATCTTTACTGCATGCGCCAGTCCTTCTGGTTTGTGCTGATTGATAAATGTAAATTTTGCATCAAATTTTGCATCATTTACCGCATTTTCAATCTGCTCTTTATTGGGACCTACAATAATTCCGATGTCCTTTATACCTGCTTCAATCAGATCCTCAATTCCATAAAACAAAACCGGCTTGTTTGCCACTGGAATTAACTGCTTCTGCTGCGAATATGTCAATGGACGCAATCGTGTTCCCTCGCCCCCTGAAAGTATTAGTCCTTTCATCTTTATTTTTTAACTTCTTAAATTTTATTTTTTAAATTCTACTTAAATTCATCTTTAAATTTAAAAATAGTATCTTCAAAACCGCCCATTTTATAAAAATCATTGTTTTTGCTTTTTATATCTGAAAACTGCGGTCTTTTTGCTTTGTTTTTAAAATATTCTTCATAAGTTGTTGGCTTAATTAATGAATCATCCAAATCAAATGCATTGGCAATGATCTTTCCGCATTCATAAGGAGAAATTGCATTTGCTCCGACAAGGTGAAAAATTTTTGAATAGAATTTTTTTGATAAAAGAAATTTCTTCAAAGCATAAGCAATATCATCAACGAATGTCGGGACAATTAACGAATTCGTAACCATTGACAGTGATTTGCATTGTTCCAATGATGACTTTATGTTTCGGACAATGTCCGACTTATTACCAAATTTTGTCCTGTAAGGATAAGAGATGCGAATTATCGTTCCTTTCCCTTGCACTATCTTTTCACCTTCATATTTCGTTAAGCCGTAATATGAAATTGGCTTTGGTTCTGAATCCTCAAAGAAAGGGGAATTTTGCATTTTTCCGTCAAATACAAAGTCAGTTGATATATAAACAAAATTTTTATTCAATGAATGGACAGCATCAAAGACATTTTTTGTTCCTTCAACATTAATTCTCCACGCTTTTTCTTTTTCAATCTCTGCTTTATCAACATTTGTATATGCAGCCAAATGAAGAAACACATCAAAATTTAAGCCATTCAGGGTATTAAAAACGCTGTTTCTGTTTGCGATATCCATTTCCCGTTCCAATATTGCTCCTACATCAAAATTTTCATCTGCTTTTAAAATTTCAACGATTTTGGAACCAACCAATCCATCGCCTCCTGTGATTGCTATCTTGATCATTTTTGTTAAATTTTGTTATTTAAATTTTGTTATTTGTTAAATTTTGTCATTTAAATTTTGTCATTTAAATTTTGTCATATTGCCTTTTGTAATAATTTAAATATTCTCCTGTTTTTATTTTCTTCCACCATTCCTGATTTTTTGTGTACCATTCAATTGTTAACTCTAATACCTCATCAAAATCATGTTTCGGATGCCATCCCAACTCCTTGTTAATTTTACTCCAGTCAATCATGTATTTCCTGTCGTGCCCGGGCCTGTCTTGGACAAATTCAATCCATCCATTGTCTTTTCCCATTATTTTTAAAATTTTTCGGACAACATCAATATTTGAAATTTCTTCTGTCATTCCGCCCACAAGATATGTTTCTCCAATCCGGCCTTTATGAAGAATTAAATCTATCGCTGTGCAGTGATCCTCAACAAAAAGCCAGTCCCTGACATATAATCCATCACCATAAACAGGAACCTTTTTTCCCTCTAAAATGTTTGTTATTGCTAAAGGAATAAGTTTTTCCGGAAAATGATAATATCCAAAATTATTTGAACAATTTGAAATTGTTATAGGCAGGTTGTAAGTATGATAGTATGCTCTGACTAAATGGTCGGCACTTGCCTTTGATGCAGAGTAAGGGCTTCTTGGATTATAAGGCGTATTTTCATTGAATTTTTCCCTTGAATCTAATTCCAAACTTCCGAAAACTTCATCCGTTGAAACATGATAAAATTTATTTATTTTATCTTTGTTTTTCCGTGCCGCCTCAAGAAGGGTATAAGTTCCAACTATATTTGTTTTTATAAAAGGTGACGGATCTAAAATTGAGCGGTCAACATGGGAATCCGCGGCAAAATGAACAATTGTATCTATATTCTCATCCTTCATTAATTTGTTTACTAATTCGGCATCACAAATATCTCCTTTAACAAATTTGTAATTTTTATTATGCTCAACATCCTTTAAATTTTCAGGATTTCCCGCATAAGTTAATTTATCTAAATTTACTATGCTGTCTTCGGGGTATTTTTTAAGCCAATATAAGACAAAATTTGACCCTATAAATCCTGCTCCCCCTGTAACTAAAAGTGTTTTCATCATTTTTGGTTTTTTAAATAATTTTTGTGAAATTTTAAGGTTGCTTTGGCGATAAAATTTTTAATGTTATCCCATTTAACTCCCTTATCAGATATCTTTATCTTCTATCCATCGCTATTTACACATTCGTCAGCATCTTCAAAATAACTAAGTGCTTTCAACAATAGAGTTATAGAATATTCCGGATATTTCTCCCTTGTTCATTCAATGATTTTTTCCACTTCGAATTTACGCATCAAAAAGTAAATATCTACGAAATTACTCATTCTTTATATTCAAAATTTATATCCGCATCCTTTAATTTGGGATGCTTTTTATCTTTTTCAGAAAGCCACACATCTTTTATTGGCCAGTCAATTGCGATATTCTCATCATTCCATATTATTCCTCTGTCAGCCCGCGGAGCATATTCAGATGTTGTCAGATAATTTACAATCGCCTCATCGCTCAAAGTGCAAAATCCGTGAGCAAATCCCTCCGGAATGTAAAGCATTTTTTTATTTTCTTCTGATAAAATTTCCGAAATGTATGTTCCATAAGTCGGACTTCCCTTTCTTATATCAACTGCCACATCAAAAATTTTACCTTTTATTGCTCTAACCAATTTTCCCTGCGCGTAAGGATTATTTTGATAATGCAATCCGCGCAAAACACCCCTGACAGAAAACGACTGGTTTTCCTGGACAAAATTTCCTGTTCCGAATTTCTCAAATTCGCTAAATTTATAGGTTTCCATAAAATATCCCCGTTCATCCTTAAAAACCTTTGGTTCAATAAGCAAAACATCCTTAATTTTTAATCTTTTAAATATGAACTGCATCTTAAATGGCATCTTAGAATAGCATCTTAAATTTTAAATTTTTCATTACTTAAAAATTACATTTTGTTTATTAATTTTTCGGTTTATTTTTCAGTTTCTTAATTATCGACTTTTTCATAATGTTAATTAAATACTCTTCTGGTTCCATATTCAGCCAGATTTTCAATGCCTCTGCACCCTGCTCAACAAGCATATCAACACCGTTAATAGTCATACAATTTCTTTTCTTTGCAGATTCCAAAAATTTTGTTTCAATCGGATTATATACAATATCCATTACAACCTTTCCTTTTGGAATACAATATTCATTTATCGGACATTCGTCAGCATTAGGAAACATTCCAACTGATGTTGCATTAATAATAATATCATTGTCTTTCAATTCGTCCTTTAAATTTTTTAAATGAACAACTTTGAGGTATTTATTTAATTTTTCTTTAACATCATTTCCTATTAAAATTGCCTTCTCTACTGTTCTGTTATATATTGAAATTTCTGCATTATTTGATAAAGCAGAAAAAATAATCGCCCTTGCCGCTCCGCCAGCACCTAATATAAAAATTTTTTTACCTTTAAGACCATCATTTAAATTTTTTTCAATTGCATTTATTGCACCAATTCCATCAGTATTGTAGCCAATTATTAAATCTTTAACATAGTCAAATTTTATTGTATTTACTGCATTAATCAACCTCGCTTCTTCGCTGATTTCATCCATGTATTTTATAACAGAAATTTTATGTGGAATTGTCACATTTAACCCGCAAAATTTTAATGCATCCGCACCATGTATTGCATCACCTAAATTTTTCTCATCCACATCAAAGGCAAAGTAATCTGCATTTATTTTTTTCTCCTTAAAGAATGCTTTATGCATTACAGGGGATAATGAATGCCCTATCGGATGCCCGAGGACACCAAAAATTTTTGTTTTTGAGCCAGTCATTTTACAAATTCGGTAATTCTTTTCTTTAATTCCTGATTAATAATTGATCTTCCATAAGCAGAGAGAAATTTATCTAAAACCGCTTTATCTGCTCCTATATATCCGACATACCTCTTCAGCATCTCATCTCTTGTAAATATGTCAATTTTGTGAAAATTTCTAAATAAAATATCCATCACAGAGCCAATGTTCATTTTGTTTTTTGATTCCATTAACTGCCGAAGTGCTTCATTTAAAATTTCCTGCGGAATATCATTAAAATTTTTGTCTAAAATTTTTGCAATTTGAAATTTCACATTATTGTTAGATAGACCAATGAGTTTTAAAAGTGTTTCGTTTCTGAAATTTTCAGCAAATTTTTCAAAATTTTTTCTGAAATTTTCAGCAATCATTTCTGTTCCTATTCCTTCCGCAGTTAGCAGACCTTGGGTTATTATTTCATTGCGAAGGGACTGCGGAATTATATCAAAATGCCTTTCAAGTATATTAAGTGCCAGATTTCCAAATGCCGGGGTTAATTCATCAACAGGGTATTCAATCAGTTTGATGTTTTTATTCGGGACATCCTTCAGTAAATTTTCCCTAAGGTCGTTTGAAATTATGTCGTAATGATTTAAAAACACACCTCCCGCAACCCTCTTATGTTTGCCATCCCTTTTCAGGTATTTCTTCAGCAGCTTTTCTCTTTTTTCCTTTTCCAGATCTAAAAATTTAAGTGCAAAATTTCGCAACATAATTTCTTCATTATATCTCCAATACATATAAAGCAATAAAATAATTCCAGATATAAGTGCGCCTATGATAATTACCAGTGAAATTATATCTGTTGAATGCTGCGGATTAAAAATAGATGCATGCATTGCCATTTTTATAAATTTATTTAATGAATTAAAATTTCGTATAATAATCTGTGGTAGAAACAAACCCGGATAAATTTATTTTGCCTTCATTTATCTTTATTCATTTCTACATTTAACAGCGATTTTCATTGCCCATTTAATTCTCATAATTTCACCCTAATTAAGAAATCCATTTGTAACTTAAATTCTTATTCCTAAACCATGGAACTTTCAATGGTTTGCTAAAACATTTTACTTGATTTTAGGATGAGAGTGTGTGCCCTTTTTTTTCATGTTTACAACCACATCATCATCTTTAACAACCATATTTTTTAATGTCCATCTTTAAATATCAATATATAATTATGAAAATTAAAATATAAATA